>CAMPHL010000184.1 GCA_946885905.1 uncultured Pseudomonadota bacterium
TGGCGGAAGCCGACCGGAAGGTGTCCCGGGCGCGATAGAAAGACAGGCGGCACTCCGGGCTTGTCGTCGTCGCCCGACGTCGAGTAAACCGCAGGCTCCGCGGCGCGTTGAATTGGCATGGCGCGTAGCCAATCCAAATGTATATACTAACTATATGCGAAAGCGATCCCCCATGGGAGACAAGCTGCTGCTCAAGTTCCGCGGCAAGGACTCGGCATACGGGGTGCGGCGCGAGACTCTCAAGGCCCTCGCCGAGGAATTGCACGTGAGCGAAACCATGGCCGTCCACTTGGCGGTTTCCCGTTTCGCCCGTGAGGTGTTGCCCGCCTACGAGGCGGACGAGGGCCCGCTTTCCAGCGAGTACCTCTCATGGCTGAAGAGAACGGCCAAGGAACGCTCGCCCAAGGGCAAGGTGCTGCGCAAGCGATCGCTGGTTCCCGGCGGTTGAACCATGTGGCCGCCGCCGGAGCCGGGCGACATCGTCTGGTGCCGTCTCCCGCAGCGCCCGCGAGATAAGCCCGGACCCAAGCCGCGCCCAGGCCTCGTGATGACCGTAACCGAACGCGAGGACGGCATCATCGTCGGCATCGCCTACGGAACCTCGCAAGGCTTGACGCGGCTCATGTCGGGCGAGTTCGCCATCCGTCGTGAGGCGAACAGCGCCGCCTACGACCTGGCCGGACTCTCCTGCGACACCAAGTTCGACCTGCGCAGGGTCATCGATCTGCCGTGGCATGAAACGTTCTTCGCCGTGCCGCCGGATGCAAGGCATGGGCAGGCTCCCAAGCTGGGGACGCTGCATCCCTCGATGATGAACGCGGTCGTTGCCGCCGCTGGGCGCAAGCGGTGATGGCAGGCGCCCTCGCCGCTAGCTCCAGCTGTGTCGTACAGGCATTCGTGCAGCAACGCGAGCTCCTGGCCGCCCACAAGGACCTCGGAGATGCCTGGCGCGTCAACGGGCCGACCCGCCTCGCGTTGTATTACAATTTTTCTGGATTTGTAATACAGCTCGCCCATGCCCATCTCCGTCCGCCTTCCCCCTCGCGTCGAGCAGCGCCTCGCCGAGTACTGCGCCCACACGAAGCTCACCAGGAGCGAGGCCATCAAGCGCGCCCTCGAACGGTTGCTGGACGAGGAGCCTGCGCCGGTCGCGGCGAGCGCGGCGGCCAAGCGCTTCATCGGTAGCGACAAAAGCCCCGGAAGCGTGGCCGACCACACCAAGCGGCTCCTGCGCGAGCACTTCCGCGGCAAGTAGCGATGGAGCGGATATTGGTCGACACGGGATTTTTCGTCGCGCTGGGCCGGTCGAGTGATGCCCGGCACGGCGCGGCCAAGGCTTACCTCGAGAACTGCACATTGCGGCTGGCCACCGTATCCGCCGTCGTCGTCGAGACATGTCACTTCCTCCGGCTGGAGGCGAGGCGCAGGTTCCTGGACTGGATGGTGAGTGACGGGCCGGCCGTGATCGAGGTCCCGCCCGAGGCTTACCCGGAGCTCTCGCGGACAATGGAGCGCTACAAGGAGCGGGACATCGACTTCGCCGACGCAGCGCTGCTCTGGCTGGCCGAACAGACGGGGCACCGGGCCATTCTCACGGTCGACGAGGCCGATTTCCGGCGCTTCAGGCTGAAGGCCGGCGGACGGTTTGAGGTGCTGCAGTGGCGCTGATGCGCGGCATAGGGAGCTTCTGATCGCCTGAGGCGTAAACTATCCCTTAAAGAATCCGTTAAAGGATACCCCGATGGCCATCAAATCCGGAGACATCGTCCCCCTGAACCAGGTCCGGGCCCGCTTCACCGAGCTCGCCGAGGAAGTCCGGGGCGGCGCGGAAAAGATCATCACCCGCAACGGTGAGAGCTATGTCGCGCTGGTGGATGCGCGCCGGCTGGACCACTACCACCGCCTGGAGCGCGAGCACATACACCTCGCCCTGCTCCAGGAGGCGCTGAGCGGAATCCAGGATGTGCGCGACGGCCGGGTCGCGACTGCCCGGCAAGTTCTCGCGAAGTACGAGGTTCGCCGCAAGCGCCGCTGATGCCACGCCCGCGGTCCGTCCTGGTCACCCAGAACTTCGATCGCAACCTGGCCGCGATCCAGGATTTCCTTTCGACTGCCGGCGCATCGCAGGCCTTTGGCGAGCTGCTCGAGCGGCTGGGCGCGGAAGTCATCCCGAACCTGCAGCGCTTTCCCGACCTGGGCGCCGACTTCCTCGCGCGCGCTCCCCTATCGGCCGATGGGGTCGCCCTGTTCGAGGAAGTCGTGAAGGCAGCCGGCCCCGGATCCCATGTGCGCCAGTTGATCGATGGCGACTATCTCATCCTGTACCTGGTGAGGGGTGATTCCGTCTACCTGCTCGCCATCAAGCACCACCGGCAGCTTTCGTTCGACCTGATGGGGCATTGGCCGTAGCGTCCACGGCGCCGCATACCTGCCTGCCGAACTCGTGCCACAGGAGCTCCCTGTCACACCACCCGCCACCACGGCACGGCCAGCACGTCGGGTGCGAGCCACTCGGTGACCGAGCCCGTGTGCAGCAGCAGGCCGGCACGGGATCGTTTTCCATACTCGGCCCGGAAGGACCGCAGGTGTGTCGCATCGGATAGCCGCGGCCGGGTTCCCGCCTTCACCTCGATGGGCAGCAGGCGCTCGCCCGCTTCGATCACCAGGTCCACCTCCTCGCCGGTGGCCGTGCGCCAGTACGCGAGCTCGGGGCGGTCGACGCGCGCCTCACGCCAGGCGAGGAGGTCGTGCAGCACGAGGTTCTCGAGGTGCGCGCCCGTTGGCGCCGGCTGCTGCGCAAGGTGCAGCGCAAGGCCGGTGTCGGCCCAGTAGACCTTGGAGGCCTTGATGAGGCGCTTGGTACGGTTGACCGCATAGGCGGGAAGGCGAACCAGCAGGTGGGAGGCCTCGAGGAGGTTGAGCCAGCGGTGGACCGTAGGCTGCGGCAGTGCCACGTCGCGGCCGATCTCGGTCTGGTTCACGAGTTGCCCCAGGCGGAGGCAGGTTGCCCGCATGAGGCGGCGGAAATCCGGCAGCGAGGCGATCGAGGCCAGGTCCTGCAGGTCGCGCTCGAGGTAGGTGCGGGCGTATCCGTCGAACCAGAGGGCGCGATCCTGCGTTGTCTCCAGCTCCAGGGCAGGGGTGGGAAACCCGCCGCGCGCCGCGAGCTCGGCCCAGGGCTCCTCGGGCACCTCCTGGGCTTCGAGAATCGCGGGCCATTCGGCTTCACGGGCGGAGAGGAGCGCATCCCAGGCGCCGCAGCGGCCGAGCCCGAGCTGCTCGCGGCGCGTCATCGGCCAGAGCGTGAGGTACGCGGCGCGGCCGGCGAGCGACTCCGACACGCCTTTCATCAGCAGCAGGTTCGCCGAGCCCGTGACGAGGAAGCGGCCGCGGGTGCGGCGCTGGTCGACGGCCCGCTTGATCGCATGCAGGAGCTCGGGCTCGCGTTGGACCTCGTCCAGGGTGACGGGCGCGTCGCCGCCCAGGAGCTGCTCAGGGTCGCGTCGCGCCGCCTCCCGCACATCGAGGTCGTCCAGCGTCCAGTAGCGGCGATTTTGGGGAAGGGCCTGGACCAGGGTGCTCTTGCCCGTCTGGCGGGCCCCCGTCAGCACGACCGCAGGCATCGCGGCTAGCCTTTGCTCCAGGGCCGCGGCGAGTTGGCGTGGAAGGGTATCCATGCCATGTATGATAATCATTCATGGCACGAATGAAAATACACGGCGCAGCCCATGCAACTACGGAGCTCAGGCTTCCAGGGGATCCGGATCCTCGAGCGCAACGCCGGCGGCCGCTGCGGCCTTTGCGGCCTGCGCAGGAATTCTTGCTCCACGCTCCGCCACATCCCCGTTCTGCGCCCTCTGCCTCAACGCATGATCGATCAGCACCAGCGCCAGAAAAGCCTCCGCGATCGGCGTCGCCCGTATCCCTACACAAGGATCGTGCCGCCCATGCGTCTCGATCGTCGCGGCATTGCCCTCGACATCGATCGTCCTGCGCGCCAGCCGAATGCTTGAAGTGGGCTTGATCGCGATCGACACCACGACGTCCTGCCCCGTCGAGATCCCGCCCAGGATGCCGCCCGCGTTGTTGGAGAGGAAACCCTCGGGCGTCATCTCGTCGGAATGCTCGGTGCCCATCTGCTCGACCGCCCGGAACCCCGCGCCGATTTCCACGCCCTTTACGGCGTTGATGCCCATCATCGCCTGGGCGATGTCCGCGTCCAGGCGCCCGTAGAGCGGCTCGCCCCATCCCGGCGGCACGCCCTCGGCCACGACGGTGAGCTTCGCACCGCACGAGTCGCCGGACTTGCGCAGCTTGTCCATGTACTGCTCGAGCTCGGCCACGCGCGAGGCATCGGCCACGAAGAAGGGATTGCCCTCCGCGCCCACGTCCTCCCAGCGCTTGAACTCGACCTTGTTGGGCCCGAGCTGCGAGAGGTAGCCGCGGACCCTGACGCCGCAGTGCTCGCGCAGCCACTTCTTCGCCACCGCACCCGCAGCCACCGCCGGGGCTGTCAGCCTCGCCGACGAGCGCCCTCCCCCGCGCGGATCGCGGATGCCGTACTTCTTGAGATACGTGTAGTCGGCATGCCCGGGCCGGAAGCTCCCGGCGATCTTCGCGTAGTCCTTCGAGCGCTGGTCGACGTTGCGGATCAGGAGCGCGATGGGCGTGCCCGTGGTCTTGCCCTCGTACACGCCCGAGAGGATCTCCACCAGGTCGTCCTCGCGCCGCTGCGTCACGTGCCTCGAGGTGCCGGGCTTCCTGCGATCGAGGTCGGGCTGGATGTCGGCTTCGGAAAGCGCCATCCCCGGAGGACACCCGTCGATCACGCAGCCGATCGCGGGGCCATGGGATTCGCCGAAGGTGGTGACGGTGAAGAGGGTGCCGAGGGTGTTGCCGGACATGGTGGGGCGAGTTTACTGCATGGGCAATTCGGCGTTGATGGAGCATGGAGCGGGCATTACCATGTTTGCGATGAGCGCCATTCTCGACCACCCCCACAAGCACCCGATCAGCGCCGAGGAATTCCTCCGCATGGACGAGGCGGGAGTGTTCGCGCCCGAGGCCCGGCTCGAGTTGATCGAAGGGGAGATCATCGAGATGCTTCCGTGGCGCAGGTGGGGGAGCGCGTCGCCTGCTCCGCGATGGCCG
This sequence comes from uncultured Pseudomonadota bacterium, assembly GCA_946885905.1. Next base: position 5,152 of record CAMPHL010000184.1, read on the forward strand.
AGGTCGCCCTCGAGGTGGCCGAGCTCTTTCTGGACTAACCAGCTTCCTGCGAGTCCGGATCCTCGGGCTTCCGGCCGCGCTTTACCACTTTGTAGATCATGAACCCCCTCTCCGAATCCGCCCTCGATCGCCTGGAGCGTTACCTCGTCGCGCCGGAGCGCTCCGAGTCCACGCTGCCGCTGGACGCGACGCAGGGCCTGCTCTGCGCGGTCGTGAGCGCCCCATCTCCCGTCATGCCCAGCCGATGGTTCCCGGCGGTGCTGGGCGAAGAACACGAGTTCGCCAGCGCCGACGAGGCGAGCGAGATCACGGGGCTCCTGATGGACCTGCACAACGACGTCGCGCAGCAGCTCAACGACGGCAACGGCTTCGACTTCATCCTCTACGGTGGCGAAGGCGAAGGCCACGACAGCATCGCCACGTGGTGCGAAGGCTATCTCATGGGCGTCGGGCTGGCCGACCCCGCGTGGGAGGAAAATACGGATCCCGAGGACCTCGCGGAGATGCTCTTCCCGTTCCTGGTGCTCTCGGGACGCTGGAAGGAGATGCTCGAGGAAGCGGGCGACCCCCCGATGGACCCGGCCGAAGAGGAGAGGATGCGCGGCGAGCTGCGGCTCACACTCGCCGATGAGGTGATCGCCAACCGCCACTACTGGTTCGAACGCGGCATCCCGGAGCCTGTGCGCCGCACGACACCGAAGGTGGGGCGCAACGAGCCTTGTCCCTGTGGCAGCGGGAAGAAGTTCAAGAATTGCTGCGGACGCTGACCTTCC
>CAMPHL010000185.1 GCA_946885905.1 uncultured Pseudomonadota bacterium
GTGCCGCGAGATCGCGCGGACGCGCGTAGCGCTTCGCACCGCGCGTCCGCGCGATCTCGCGGCACTGCGCGACACGCTCGCCACGCTGCCGGCGCTTCACGACCTGCTCCACGAAAGCGGCCAGGCCGGGCTCGATCGCCTGGCCGAAAGCCTCGCGCCGGCGCCCGAGGTGCATGCCGCGCTCGCCGATGCGATCAAGGACGAGCCCGCGACCGCGCTGCGCGAGGGCGGCGTGATCCGCGACGGCCACGACGCCGAGCTGGACGAGCTGCGCGCGATCCAGGGCGACTGCAGCTCGTTCTTGCAGGCGATGGAGGCGCGCGAGCGCGAGCGGACCGGCATCGCCAACCTGCGGGTCGAGTTCAACAAGGTCCACGGCTTCTACATCGAGATCACCCAGGCGAACCTCGCCAAGGTCCCGCTCGAGTACAAGCGCCGCCAGACGTTGAAGAACGCCGAGCGCTTCATCACGCCGGAGCTCAAGGCCTTCGAGGACAAGTCGCTTGCGGCCGGCGAACGCGCGCTCGCGCGCGAGAAGGCGCTCTACGAGGCCCTGCTCGACACGTTGAATGCGCACCTCGCGCGCCTGCAGTCGATCGCGCAGGCCTGCGCCGAGCTGGACGCGCTGTGCGCGCTGGCCGCCGCGGCCGAGGCGCTCGACCTCTCCCGCCCGCGCTTCGCCAACGAGGATTGCATCGACATCCACGAGGGACGCCACCTCGTGGTGGAGAGCCAGGTCGAGGACTTCATCCCGAACGACACGAGCCTCAACCGCTCGCGCCAGGTGCTGCTCATCACCGGGCCGAACATGGGCGGCAAGTCGACGTACATGCGGCAGGTGGCGCAGATCGCGCTGCTCGCCTACTGCGGCTCGTTCGTGCCCGCAAGATCGGCCGTGCTCGGTCCCATCGACCGGATATTCACCCGCATCGGCGCGTCCGACGACCTCGCGGGCGGCCGCTCGACGTTCATGGTGGAGATGACCGAAGCGGCGACGATCCTCAACAACGCGACCCCGCGCAGCCTGGTGCTCGTGGACGAGATCGGCCGTGGCACGTCGACCTTCGACGGCCTGGCGCTGGCCTACGCGATCGCGCGCCACCTCGCCGAGCGCGTGCGCTGCTACACCCTCTTCGCCACGCACTACTTCGAGCTCACCGAGCTCGCGGGCTCCATTCCCAACGTCGCCAACGTCCACCTCGATGCGGTCGAGCACAAGGACCGCATCGTCTTCCTGCACAAGCTGGAGGGCGGCCCCGCCGATCGCTCGTACGGCATCCACGTCGCCCACCTGGCCGGCATCCCGAAGGACGTCGTGCGCGCCGCGCGCAAGCACCTGTCCGAGCTGGAGAAGCAGCTGCGTCCGGCCGGCGCGCAGGACGACCTGTTCGCGCCGCGCGAATCCAACGCACCCGCGGAAGATGCGCTCCGACGCGAGCTGGCGGCCCTCGATCCGGACAAGCTCTCGCCGCGCGAGGCGATGGAGGCGCTGTACAGGCTCAAGGACCTGGCGGACGAGTGATGGGGCCAGGCAATGAGAGTCCGACCCCAAAGGCCAGCGCACTAGCTTTCCTGCTCATCCTGGTCTCGGGGTGTGCCACCGCTCCCCCGCCCCCGGACGCCTTCACCTTCGCCGTCCTCGCCGACATCGGCTACGGCCCGAAGGAGGAACGCCACTTCCTCGAGACGATGCGACGCATCGATGCCGAAGCGCCCGCGTTCACGGTGCACCTCGGCGACTTCATGGCGCACGAGCCGTGCACCGACGAGTTCTTCCAGCGCCGGCGCAGGCAGTTCGACGAATCGGCGGCCCCCTTCATCCTCACGCCGGGCGACAACGAATGGCAGGACTGCCCGAAATGGCCGGGCCCGCGCGACGCGCGCGAGAGCCTCGCGGCGCTGCGCCGCATCTTCTTTCCCGACCGCTGGTCGATGGGGCGGCGGCGCATGGAGACTCTCGCCCAGGACCGATGCATCGCGTCAGCTCCGCCTGCATGCGGCTGCGCCCCGCACCCGGAGAATCGCCAGTGGCGGCAGGGCCGGGCGCTGTTCGTGACGCTGAACATCCCCGGCCATCACAACAACGTCGGACACGATCCGCAGGAAGCCGCCTGCCGCAATGCCGCGAACGCCGAGTGGCTCGAGCGCGCCGCCGCGGCGGCCGAAAGCCCGGAGGTGCGCACACTCGTGGTCCTCACCCAGGCCAACCCCTGGGAGCCCTACCCGAGGCAGTATCGGCACGTGTTCGACGGCTTCATCGAACGGATGGCGGCGCTCCCACCGCGTCTTGCGAAGCCGATCCTCTTCGTGCACGGCGACACGCATCACTACCGCGTGACCGAATTCATCGGCACCGATGGCCAGCCCGTGGGCGGAATCACGAGAATGGAAGTGCACGGCACGCCGGCAATCGGCTGGGTGCTCGTCACGGTGGATACCACGCGCGACGATCCGTTCGACTTCGACCCGAGGCTCGTGGCCTTCTCGATCCCCGGGCAGTAGGCGCGCCGCTCAGCCGGCCGAGATGCCCGGATCCTCGTGCGCGTGGCCATGCGAGAGCTCCTCGCGCGTCGCCTTGCGAATGTCCTTCACCGCGCACTTGAACAAGAGGCGCTCGCCCGCATACGGATGGTTCGCGTCCACGACGACCTTGTCGGCGGCGATGTCGGTCACGGTATAGATGCGCGCCTCGTCCTCGTCGTCGCCGGGCACGCCTTCGAACTGCATGCCGACTTCGAGGGTCTCGGGGAAACGATCGCGCGGCTCCACGCGAAGCAAATCCGGGTCGTAATCGCCGAAAGCGTCCTCGGGATCCAGGGTGAGGCTCAGCTCGTGCCCCACTTCCGTGCCCTGGAGCGCTTCCTCGACTCTGGGAAAGATGCCGCCGTAGCCGCCGTGCAGGTAGGCGAGGCGCGCGCCCTCCTCTTCCAGGGGTTCGCCGTCGGCGTTGCGCAACTCGTAAGCAAGGGTGACCACGCTGCCGCGGTCAATTCGCACGCTTGCTGCCGTTCAGCTCCTTGCAGACCTTGAGCACCGCGTCCACGTGTCCCCTGGGATTCACGTCCTGCAGGATGTGGCGCACCACGCCCTTCTTGTCGATCACGAAGGTCGAGCGCATGAGGCACGAGCGCGGGTGGCCATCCACGATCTTCTCCTGGATCACCTCGTAGAGCTTGCAGACTTCCCAGTCGGTGTCGGCAAGGAGCTCGACGGTGAGGCCGTGCTCGTCGCGGAACGCCTGGTGCGAGAGCACGTCGTCGCGCGAGACGCCGAAGACGATGGTATCGAGCTTGGTGAACTCGTTCTCCCGATCGCTGAAGCCGATCGCCTGGAGCGTGCAGCCGGGCGTGCCGTCCTTCGGGTAGAAGTAGAGGACAACGTTCTTCTTCCCCTTGTACTTGGAGATGTCGGTCATCTCCATGCTCGCGTTGGGGAGCTGGAAGGATGGAGCTGGCTGGCCTACATGTAGCATTGGCACCCGCGTACGCTCGACAGTCGAATCGATTCTAGCCCAATTTCATGGCGCGCAAGCAATCGGAAATCCTCGATGTGAAGCGGTTCATGCGCACCCACTGGCAGCGCGAGCCGCTGCTCGTGCGCGGTGCCTTCCCCGCCTTCGAGGATCCGCTTTCGCCGCGCGAAGTCCTCGCGCTCGCGGCCGATCCCGACGCGACCTCGCGCCTGGTCCGCCGCAAGGGCCATTCCTGGTCGGTCGAGCACGGACCTTTTTCCACCCAGCGACTCAAGCAGCTTCCAGGCCGCGACTGGACGGTGCTCGTGCAGGACACGAACCGGTTCTCGCGCAAGGCGCAATCGCTCCTCGCGCGCTTCGATTTCGTCCCGCACGTGCGCATCGACGACGTGATGGTGAGCTACGCGCTCCCGGGCGGCGGCGTGGGACCCCACGTCGATTCCTACGACGTCTTCCTGCTGCAGGGACGCGGGCGGCGCCGCTGGCGCATCTCCCGCCAGCGCAACCTCGAATTCGTGCCTGGCCTTCCTCTCGAAATACTCCAGCGGTTCGCGCCCCAGCAGGAGTGGACGCTCGAGGCCGGCGACATGCTGTACCTGCCGCCCGGCGTGGCGCACGACGGCATCGCCGAATCGGAATGCCTTACATGGTCGATCGGTCTTCGCGCACCGTCGGATGCCGAGCTCGTCGCGGGCTTCCTCGATTTCCTGCGCGATCGCATCGAGCCCCAAGGCCATTACGGCGATGCCGGCGCGCGGCCCTCCCGGCACCCGGGCGAGATCCCGGCCTCCCTCGAGCGGCACGTGGCAGAGGTCCTGCGCACCATCCGCTGGAGCGCGCGCGAGGTGCGGGAATTCACCGGGCGGATCCTCACGGAGCCCAAGCCTCAGGTGTATTTCACCCCGCCGCGCAAGCCGCTCGCACGCACCGCTTTCGTGCGCGCTGCCACCGGGCGCGGGCTCAGCCTCGATCCCGGGTCGAGGCTCGCCTTTTCTGGCACGATGTGCTTCTTGAATGGGGAGGCGGTCGCTGTCCCCGCCGCGGCGCGTGGCATCGTGCGCCGATTGGCGGATGCGCGCCGGCTTGCGGCGCGCGTGAAGGCGCCGGCCGCGTTCTGGGATGTGGCGCACGCGTGGTACCTGGAGGGGGCATTGCACGTGGACGGAGGTGAAACATGAGCCAGGCCGACGCCGCACCAAAGTCGAGCTACCGGCAGATCTCGGGCATCGCCGAATCGCTCGCCGCGATCGAGGAAGTCATCGGCGCCGCCCACAGCGCCATCCGGGTCTTCGACACCACGCTCTCGAACCGCGGATTCAATTCACTGGCGCTCGCCGAGAAGCTGCGCGAGTTCCTGGTCTCGGGCCGCGCGCACCGCATCTTCATCGCGCTGCACGACACGGCGCTGCTCGAACGCGAGAACCCGCGGCTGCTCACGCTGCTGCGCCAGTTTCCGATGTCCGTCGAGATCCACCGGACGCTCGCCCAGGCCCGCAACGCCAACGACCCGTTCGTGGTGGCCGACGACCACAGCGTGTGGCGCCAGCTCCACTACGAGCAGCCGCGCGCGATCGTCGCGTTGCATTCGCCGGCCGATGCGCTGCCGATCATGCAGCGCTTCGACGAGATCTGGCAGCTTTCGGAACCCGCTGTTTCCGCGACGACGACGGGCTTATGACCGAGAGTCCGGAATGAAAACGCCCGTCGTTCTCGCAACCGCCGCGCTTGCCCTTGCCGCCTGCGGCCAGCAAAGGTCCCCGCCCCCGCCGCCCAAGACCGAAGCCAAGCTCGCGGCGGCGAGCGCTCGGGCCGCCGCGCCGATGCCGCGTTCAGGCGTCGCGCCAGCCGAAGCCCTCGGACTGCGTCGCGACGCCGATCCACTCCTCTTCGCAACCCGCCGCTTTCGCGAGCGCGGCGCGCGCCAGCTCGGCGCGGTTGTTCTGCTGCGAGAGATGCGCGGCGATGAGGTGGCGCAGGCGCGAGCGGTCCAGGCACGACACCAGGTGCCCGGCATCCGCGTTCGAGAGGTGGCCGAAGCGCCCGGAGACGCGCTGCTTGAGGCTGAACGGATAAGCGCCACCCATCAGCATGTCGAGGTCGTGGTTGCACTCGATCACCAGGGCTTCGCACCCGGACAGGCAATCGACCACGTGCTGCGTGATGCATCCCAGGTCCGTCACCACTCCTAGACGCGCGTCGCCGTCGGAGAAGCGGTACTGGACCGGCTCGCGAGCGTCATGCGGGACCGGGAAGGGCTCGACCAGCATCGCCTCGATGGCGAAGGGCGAGTGCGAATCGATGTAGCGCACGAGCACGGCGGGAAAGTCCTCCGGCAGGGACATGCCGGTGCCGCGCGTGAGGTGAACCGGGATCGCATGTTTCTTCGCGAACGCCGCCACGCCGCCCATGTGATCGTCGTGCTCGTGGGTGACGACGATCCCCGCC
>CAMPHL010000186.1 GCA_946885905.1 uncultured Pseudomonadota bacterium
GTATGACAGAAACCTCAGGCCTGCGTCCACCGGCGATGGCGCTGCTCGATCGCTTCCCGCACGGCTGGCGCGATGCGCGGGCCGAGGGCGAGGGCCATGGCCTCGGCGTAGAACGCGGACCTCTCATCGGGCAGGGCGCGGTCGAGCGCATCGAAGGCGTGCTCCATCAACGCGCCATCCTCCGAACGGATGGCAGTGATGGCGAAATTCACATGCAGCACGCGCCAGGGTCGTTCGGGGTTGGAGCGTTCGAGGTCCGCGGCAAGCACGGGGGCCACGTGGGCGATGAGGCCCTGCATCAGGCCGAAGGCGGCGGAGAGCTCGGCGGCGCCGCGTGCCGCATTCGAGCGGCGCGCGAGCGCGTTCACCACGGGCTCGATCGCGCGGAAGGCCACTTCGTGGCGCATCGCCCAGAGGGCCACTCCTATCACGAGCTCATCGTCGCCGCGCCGGTGGCCCTCGGCGAGGGCCGCATCGACCAGGTCCGGGACGTCCTCTAGCGCGAGCGAGCCCGAGCCGCCGTGGCGCCGGTCGATGGCCTCGAAGGTGCGAAGGTAGCCCGCGAGCGGCTCCCCGGCGTCGGCATAGCGCTTGCCGAGCGCGCGCGTGGCGGCCTCGCCTTCATCGCCGAACCGGATCTCCTGGACGTTCATTGGCTTGGGCTAAACCCCCAATTCTGATACAATTTTTCCTGATTTCCGAAACTGAAGCATTTGGAAAATTTTGATCTGCACAACCATTCGACCTGCTCGGATGGTTTGCTGACACCGACCCAGCTGATCGAGCTCGCCGCCCGCACCGGGACCGACGCGATCGCACTCACGGACCACGACAACATCGACGGCCTCGAGGAGGCTCACGAGGCTGCGCGGCGAGTGGGCATCGGGTTCGTGGCCGGGGTCGAGATTTCGGTGAGCTGGGGGGAGACGACGCTTCACGTGGTGGGCCTGGACCTGGACCCTTCGGCCGCCATGCTGCGCGAGGGCCTCGAGGGGATTCGCGCGGGCCGGCTGCAACGGGGGAAACAGATCGCGGCGGCGCTCTCGAAGGTCGGTTTCGATGGAACGTACGAGGCTGCGCTGGAGCTCGCGGGAAACGAGACGCTGCTCAGCCGCACGCACTTCGCGCGGCACCTGGTGGGCCGCGGAGCGGCCAAGGACACGCAGCACGCCTTCGACCGGTACCTCGCAAGGGGAAAGCCGGCGTACGTGCAGCATCGCTGGGCTTCCCTGGAGGAAGCGATGGAATGGATCCTCGGCAGCGGCGGTGTGGCGGTGCTGGCGCACCCCGGGCGGTACGACCTCAAGCCCATGTTCCGCGACGAGCTGCTGCGGCAGTTCAAGGCGCTGGGCGGTGCGGCCATCGAAGTGGTGACCGGCAGCCATCGGCCGGAGCAATACGGAACATGGCAGCGCGTGGCGACCGAGTACGGCTTCCTCGCCTCGCGCGGCGCGGACTATCACGGGCCGGGCGAAAGCCCGAGCGAGCCGGGGCGGCTGCCGCCGCTGGCGGCGGCGTTGACGCCGGTGTGGTCCAGGTTCAGGCATTAGGAACTGGCATCAGGAATTAGGAATTGGGAGTAGGGCATCAGGCGTAGGCATCGGGCGCTGACCGGTGCTTTGCCTGATTCCCGATTGCCAATTCCTAATGCCTGACGCCTGAATCCCAACGCCCCATTTCAAGACCCATAGCTTTGGATGGCGCAATTCTTTTCCGTTCATCCCGACAACCCGCAGCCGCGGCTCGTGCGGCAGGCGGTCGACATCATCCGCGCGGGCGGCGTGGTCGCCTATCCGACCGACTCCTGCTATGCCCTGGGATGCCACATCGGCGACAAGCCCGCGATGGAACGCATTCGCCGCATCCGCGCAGTGGACGAGCGCCACCAGTTCACGCTCGTGTGCCGCAACCTTTCCGAGGTAGGACAGTTCGCCAAGGTGGATAACCTCCAATTCCGGCTGATCCGGGCCAACACCCCCGGCAGCTACACGTTCATCCTTCGCGCGACCCGCGACGTTCCGCGACGCCTGCTCACGCCGCGCCACACGATCGGCGTGCGCATCCCCGGGCACAACGTGGCGATGGCGCTCCTGGAGGCGCTCGGCGAGCCGATCCTTTCCTCGACCCTCATCCTGCCCGCGCACGGCGTGGCGTTGAACGACGCGGCCGAGATCCGCCGCCACCTGGAGCACTCCGTCGACCTCGTGATCGATTCGGGGCCGTGCAACGGCCAGGTCACGACGGTGGTGGACCTCTCCGGGGAAGCTCCGCGGCTGGTGCGCGAGGGCGGCGGCGACATCCGGCCCTTCGGGTTCGTGAAGGCGGCGCTGCACTGATGGATCCCTACACCCTCCTCATCAAGATCTGCATCAACGCCTTGCCCCTGATCTTCGCGATCACCCTTCACGAGGCCGCCCATGGATACGTGGCGAAGCGGTTCGGCGACAACACCGCCTACATGCTGGGACGCGTGACGCTCAACCCGGCGAAGCACATCGATCTGGTGGGCACGATCGCGTTCCCGCTGCTGTCGATGTTGCTCGGCGGGATCCTCTTCGGGTGGGCGAAGCCCGTGCCCGTCAACTTCCAGAACCTGCGCGATCCCAAGCGCGACATGTTGTGGGTGGCCGCCGCGGGACCGGGGTCCAACGTCGTCCAGGGGCTGATATGGGCGATCCTCGCGAAGTTGATCGCGATGACCGGCTCCGATTCGGGGATCGCCGAGTTCTGGTTCGCCGTGGCCGTTGCCGGCATCGGCTGGAACATCGTCCTTGCGATCTTCAACCTCTTCCCCATCCTGCCGCTCGACGGCGGCCGCATCGTGACCAGCCTCCTGCCGAATCGCCTTTCGTATTCCTATTCGCGCCTGGAACCCTATGGCATGCCGATTCTCCTGGGCCTGATCATCATGATGACGATCTACCGGCCCCTGGGCGCCGCGTTCTTCGGCCTGATCAGCGCGGCCAACCAGCTCGTGTATTCGGCGTTCGGGTTGATCTGACAGATGTTCCAGGACCGTGTCCTCTCCGGCATGCGCCCCACGGGCGCGATGCACCTCGGCCACTACCACGGCGCGCTCAAGAACTGGGTCCGCCTGCAGAACGAATACCCCTGCCTCTTTTTCGCGGCCGACTGGCACGCCCTCACCACGCACTACGAGGACCCGTCGGTCATCGAGGCCACGGTGTGGGAGATGTTCATCGACTGGCTGGCAGCCGGCATCGATCCGGGCAAGGCCACGCTGTTCATCCAGTCGCGCGTGCCGCAGCATGCCGAGCTCACGATGCTGCTCTCGTTCTTCACGCCGCTCGCCTGGCTCGAGCGGGTGCCGACGTACAAGGACCTGGTGGAGCAGCATGCCGAGCGCGGCCGCGACATCCTCACCTACGGCTTCCTGGGTTACCCGCTCATGCAGGCCGCCGACATCATGATCTACCGCGCGAACAAGGTGCCCGTGGGCGAGGACCAGGTTTCCCACATAGAGCTCACGCGCGAGATCGCGCGGCGCTTCAACCACCTGTTCGGCCGCGAGAAGGGCTTCGAGGAGAAGGCCGAGGCCGCGATCAAGAAGATGGGGCCGAAGAAGGCGAAGCTCTACCGCGGCCTGCGGCAGAAATTCCAGGAGCAGGGCGATGCGGCGGCGATGGGCGAGGCGCGCGCGCTGGTCGAGGACGTGGTGAACCTGTCGCTCGGCGACAAGGAACGCCTCTACGGCTACATCGAGGGCGGCGGGCGCGTGATCCTCGCCGAGGCCGAGGCGCTGCTCACGGAGACGCCGAAGCTCCTGGGCCTGGATGGCGGCAAGATGTCCAAGAGCTCGGACAACGCGATCATGCTGCGCGAGAAGCCCGAGTCGGTGACGGTCAAGATCCGCAGGATGCAGACGGACCCGGCGCGCGTGCGGCGGCAGGATCCGGGCAATCCCGAGAAGTGCCCGGTGTGGAACCTGCACCAGGTCTACTCCTCGAAGGAAACGCGCGACTGGGTCTGGAGCGGCTGCACCACGGCGGGCATCGGCTGCCTGGATTGCAAGCAGCCCGTCATCGACGCGGTCAATGCGGAGATCGCGCCGATCCGCGAGCGCGCGGCGCAGTACGAAGAGGATCCGACGCTGGCGAGGAACATCATCCAGGACGGCTGCGAGAAGGCCTCCGACCTCGCCGACGAGACGATGCGCGATGTCCGCGCGGCAATGGGCCTCAGCTACACCTGACCCCCAACGCAGACGAACGCAGATGGAGGCACGCAGATGAACGCAAAACGACTGTTCTCCGGGCTCGCGCTGGGGGTTGTCGCGCTGCACGTGGCGCTCGCCGTTTCGGCCGCCACCCCGGTGCCCTCGGGCCGCTGGAGCTTCGTGTTCACCGACCAGAAGGGGCGTCCCGACCGGCCGATCCGGGTTTTCACCTACCGCCCACGCGCCTGCGACACGACCTGCCCGATCATGATCGTGCTGCACGGTGCCAAACGTGACGCCTATCCCTACATGAAGGACTGGGCCTCGGTCGCCGACGACCACAAGCTGATCCTGATCGGCCCGCAGTTCGAGGAGCGCCACTGGCCCGGGGCCGCCGCGTACAACGAGGGCGACGTGAAGGCCCAGCCCGGCCGCGAGGGCTGGGTGTTCGCCGCGATCGAGCACGTCTTCGACGAGATGCGCGACGGGCAGAAGGATTACGTGATCTTCGGGCACGGCGCCGGTGCCCAGGTGGTGCAGCGCATGGCGATCTATCGCCCCGACAACCGCGCGCGGGTGATGGTCGCGGCCAACCCCGGCTGGTACACCATGCCGGAGTGGCGCAAGGAGAAGGAGAAGGTCTACAAGGAGCCCTTTCCCTACTCGATGATCGACTCGCCCGCGGGCGAAGCCGAATTGAGGACCGCGCTGCAGAAGCGCCTCATCCTCATCGTCAACGAGAAGGACGCGCCGCCCGACACGGAGGGCAGCGAGAAGCGCGACCAGGTGGTGAAGCAGGGCGAAAACCGCGTGGAGCGCGGGGAGAACTTCATCAAGGCCGCGACCGGCGCCTCGCAGGACCTGGGGGTGAAGCTCGGCTGGGAGCTCCACGAGGCACCCGACAAAGTGAACGACGTCTACACGATGGGCGACTTCGCCGCCCGCCTCGTCTACGGCAAGCGATGAGCACCAGGCGCAACCCCTTGCACGACGGCGCGGCCAACGACGAGGCCCAGCCGACGCTGGACCTCGCCCTTCCGCTCGCGAAGATCCGCGGCGAGCCGATCACCGAGCTGCCGGCGGACCTCTACATCCCGCCCGAGGCGCTCTCGGTCTTCCTCGAAGCCTTCGAGGGGCCGCTCGACCTGCTGCTCTACCTGATCCGCAGGCACTCGCTCGACATCCTCGACATTCCCATGGCGGAGCTCACGCGCCAGTACATGGAATACGTCGAGATGATGCGCACCACGCAGCTCGAGCTGGCCGCCGAGTACCTGCTCATGGCCGCGCTCATGATCGAGATCAAGTCGCGCATGCTGCTGCCGCGGCCGAAGCGCGAGGACGAGGCCGGGCCCGAGGACCCGCGCGCGGAGCTCGTGCGGCGGCTGCTCGAGTACGAGCGCATGAAGAAGGCCGCGCAGCAGCTCGCCGAGGTTCCGGTGGCCGGGCGCGACTTCTCGCTCGTGGACGTGTACATCGAGCAGGCGATCGCCGAGCGCCTGCCGAACGTGGGCATGGTGGACCTTTCGGAGGCCTGGCGCTCGATCCTCGCCCGCGCGAAGATGACCAGGCACCACCGCATCACCCGCGAGCAGCTCTCCGTGCGCGCCCACATGAGCCGCATCCTCAAGCACCTGGCTCCCGGCCAGTTCGTCGAGTTCTCCGAGCTCTTCGAGGCGGGGCTCGGCGTGCCCGTGCTGGTGGTGAGCTTCCTCGCGC
>CAMPHL010000187.1 GCA_946885905.1 uncultured Pseudomonadota bacterium
GGTCGAGGCGGCGCTGGCGAAAAGCTTCACGGCCGACGCCGCCACGGGCGCGAAGGTCGACGCCAAGGGACTCAACAGCGACCTTCACGGCTCGCCCGAGTACCGCGCCAACCTGATCGGCGTGATGGCGGCCCGCGCGGTCGCCATGGCCTGACCCTGGCAGAGGTGGTCGAAAAGCCCGCGAGCGTCGACGCGACCGCGTCGCTCCTCGCGGGCGAGGGCTACGTGGCCGACCGGCGCCTCGCGACCGCCGTCTTCCTGGCGCTGAAACTGTCGCGCCCGCTCTTCCTCGAAGGCGAGGCGGGCGTGGGCAAGACCGAGGTGGCGAAGGTCCTCGCTTCCGGGTTGAAGCGTCCGCTCGTACGCCTGCAATGCTACGAAGGGCTCGACACCGCGGCCGCCCTGTACGAGTGGAACTACCCGCGGCAGATGATCGAGATCCGCCTGGCCGAGGCTTCGGGCAACGTGGACAAGGCGGCCCTCTCCGGCGAGATCTTCACCGAGCGGTTCCTGCTCAAGCGTCCGCTGCTGCAGGCCCTCGCACCCGACGACGGCGTGGCGCCCGTGCTGCTCATCGACGAGCTCGACCGCACCGACGAGCCGTTCGAGGCCTACCTCCTCGAGGTGCTCTCCGAGTACCAGGTGACGATCCCCGAGCTTGGGCCGGTGCGCGCGAAGGAGCCGCCGCTCGTGGTCATCACCTCGAACCGCACGCGCGAGATCCACGACGCGATCAAGCGGCGCTGCCTCTACCACTGGGTGGATTTTCCGGACGCGGAGCGCGAGCTCGAGATCGTTCGGCGCAAATGCCCGCGCGCATCCGCCTCGCTTGCGCGGGAAGTCGTCGCCTTCACCCAGCGCCTGCGCGCCATGGACCTCTTCAAGGCGCCGGGGATCGCCGAGACGCTCGACTGGGCCGAGGCGCTGATCGCTCTGGACCGCGTGGCGCTCGATCCGCAGACCGTCGCCGACACGCTCGGCGCGCTCGTCAAGTACCAGGACGACCTCGCAACGCTCACGCCGGAGGTCACGGCGCGCCTGGTCGAGGAGTCCCGGCGCGAAGCCGTGGGGTCGTGAGCGCGCCGCCGCCGCGTGCGGCCGCCGGCGGCCATCTCGCCGGGAACGTGCTGCATTTCGTGCGCGTGCTGCGCGCCGCCGGCCTGGCGCTGGGGCCGGCGAAGGTGCTCGATGCGCTCGCCGCGGTCGAAGCTACCGGCATCGACAACCGCGAGGATTTCCGCGCGGCGCTCTGCGCGGTGCTCGTCTCGCGGCGCGACCAGGTGGAAATCTTCGACCAGGCCTTCGATCTCTTCTGGCGCCATCCACGGCTGGTGGAGAAGATGATCGCCGCCCTGCTTCCGCGCGTACATTCGCGCGCGGGAACGCCTCCACCGCCCGCGATCCCCGAACGCCTCGCGCAGGCGATGCTGGGCGGGCACGCCGCGCGCCGCCCTGAGGGCGAACGCGAGCTCGAGCTCGATGCGGCCTTCACGTTCTCGCCCCGCGAGGTGCTGCAACGCAAGGACTTCGCGAGCATGGGCGCCGAAGAGCTGGCGCAGGTTCGCGCGATGCTTGCGCGCCTGAAGCTTCCCCTGCCCCGACGGCCGGTGCGGCGCACCGAGCCCGCCCATCGCGGGCATGTCGTCGACTTGCGGGCGACACTTCGCGGGATGTCGGGCGCTGCGGGGATGGCCGCGCCGCTTCGGCTGCGGGCGCGCCGCCGCGAGACGCCTGCGCTCGTGGTGCTCTGCGACATCTCGGGCTCGATGGAACGCTACTCGCGCATGCTGCTGCACTTCCTCCATGCGGTGACCAACGACCGGCATCGCGTGCACGTCCTTGTGTTCGGCACGCGGCTCACCAACATCACGCGACACCTCAAGCATCGCGACGTGGACGTGGCCCTCGCGCGGGTCGCGCACGTCGTGGTCGACTGGGCGGGCGGCACGCGCATCGGCGCGGCCCTCGCGACCTTCAACCGCCGCTGGTCGCGCCGGCTTCTCGCCCGCAATGCGGTCGTGCTCCTGATCAGCGACGGACTCGACGCGGACGCGGGCGAAGGCGTGGGCTTCGAAATGGAGCGGCTGTCGAAGTCGTGCTCCCGCCTGGCGTGGCTGAACCCGCTCCTGGGCTACGCGCGCTTCGAGCCGCGCGCCGCCGGCGTGCGCGCGATGCTTCCGCACGTCGACGACTTCCTTCCCGTGCACAACCTCCGGTCGCTCCAGCAGCTTGCCGCCGCGTTCGCGGGGAGCAGCTCGCGCTTCGCGACGATGAAGCCGGAGTAGCTCGCGCAGCGGGTAGACTGCCCGGCATGGAGATGTCCGGCACGCGCTTGATCGCGGCGCAGCCCCAGGCGGTATGGGAAGCGCTGAACGATCCGCAGGTCCTCGAGGCCTGCATCCTGGGCTGCGAGTCGTTCACGCGCGAATCCGATGGGAACTGGCGCGCGGTGGTCGCTGCCAAGGTCGGCCCCGTCTCCGCGCGATTCACCGGGACGATGGAGATGGCCGACGTCGTGGCGCCCACGAGCTATACGCTGCGCTTCAAGGGCCAGGGCGGCGCCGCGGGATTCGCGCAAGGCGAGGCGCGCGTGGCGCTCGCGCCCGCGCCTGCAGGAACGTCGCTCGCATACACCGCGCGGGCGCAGGTCGGGGGCAAGCTCGCGCAGATCGGCTCGCGGCTCATCGACGGCGCGGCGGCCAAGCTGGCCGATGATTTCTTCGGGCGGTTCGCCGCGCGCTTCGCCCCGGGCCCGGGCGCGGAAGTAGCATCCCCGTCCGGCACGCCGCCGGCGCACTTGCCGGTGTGGCTCGTGGTCGTGGCGATCGCCACTATCGCGGTGACCGCCTGCCTCCTATAATTCGCATCGCCCCAACCTGCCAGGGATTGAAACCATGAAGAAGACCCTCGCCCTCCTCGCTTTCGCGGCTTTTTCGGCCACGGCGCTCGCCGCTCCGCCGGAGGCCTGCGAGATCCTGAAGCCGGAAGACATCAACCCGATCGCGGTGAGCAAGGTCGAGCGCGTGCAGAAGCAGAAGTCCGGGAATCCGACCCAGTGCGGGTTCCTCGATTCGCGCAAGGCATCCGTCCTGGTGCTGTCGATCCGGGAGGTGCGGTACGCGGTGAAGGACGAGCTGCACGAGGAGAAGAGCCAGCTCGAGAAGATCTACAAGACCCGGGCCAAGCAGCTCGACACCATCGGCGAGGGCGGCTACTGGAGCCCGGCGAACAAGCAGCTCGGCTTTCGCAAGGGCAAGATGATCGTGAACGTGACCTTCTCCCTCAGGGAGAACCAGTCCGAAGTCGATACCTCGCAGATCGCCCGCATCGTCGAGTCGCGCCTGCCGAAGCAGTAAGTGCTGCTCGCCCCGGGCCGCCTCGGCCTCGAGGAGCTCCACGCCTTCTCGCACGGCATCGAGCCCCTGGAGCTCGATGCCGCGACGCGCGCCGGGCTCGAGCGTGGAGCCGCCGCGGTCGCGAGGATCGTGGCTGCCGGCGCGCCGGTCTACGGCATCAACACCGGCTTCGGCAAGCTCGCGCAGACCCACATCCCCGACGACCAGCTGGAGCTCCTCCAGCGCAACCTCGTGCTCTCGCACAGCGTGGGCGTGGGCGCCCTGCTCTCCGACGAGGTCGTGCGGCTGGTGATGCTGCTCAAGATCGCGAGCCTAGCGCGCGGCTACTCGGGCGTGAGGCCCCGGGTGGTCGACGCGATGGTGGCGCTGCTCGACGCACACGTCTATCCATGCATCCCATCGAAGGGCTCGGTGGGCGCCTCGGGGGACCTTGCACCGCTCGCGCACCTGTCGGCCGTGCTGCTCGGGCTGGGCGAGGTGCGGCATGAGGGCCGCGTGAAGCCTGCGCTCGAGGGGTTGAAGGCCGCCGGGCTCGAGCCGCTCACGCTCGGGCCCAAGGAGGGCCTCGCGCTGCTGAACGGCACGCAGGTCTCGACCGCCCTCGCGCTCCATGGGCTTTTCGCCGCGCGCAACCTGTACTCGGCGGCGCTCGTCGCGGGCGCGATGTCCGTCGACGCCGCGATGGGCAGCGACACGCCGTTCGATGCGCGCATCCACGAATTGCGCGGGCACCCCGGCCAGGTCGCCGCCGCCGCGAGCTACCGCAAGCTCCTCGCCGGCAGCGGCATCCGCGCCTCGCACCTCACCGGCGACGACAAGGTGCAGGACCCGTATTCCCTGCGCTGCCAGCCGCAGGTCATGGGCGCGTGCCTCGATGCGATGCAGTACGCCGAGCGCGTGCTGATGATCGAGGCGAACGGCGTGACCGACAACCCGCTGGTCTTTCCCGACACCGGCGAGTCGCTCTCGGGCGGCAACTTCCATGCCGAGCCGGTCGCGCTTGCGGCCGACCACCTGGCGCTCGCGATCGCGGAGATCGGCGCGCTCTCGGAGCGCCGCATCGCGCTGCTCATCGATGCCTCGATCAGCGGCCTGCCGCCGTTCCTCACCTCGGCCTCGGGCGTGAACTCGGGCTTCATGATCGCCCACGTGACCGCGGCGGCGCTGGCTTCCGAGAACAAGTCGCTGGCGCATCCGGCGAGCGTGGATTCGCTGCCCACCTCGGCCAACCAGGAAGACCACGTCTCGATGGCGACCTTCGCCGCGCGGCGCCTTTCGGACATGGCGGACAACACCGCCGCCATCGTGGCGATCGAGCTGCTCGCGGCGGGCCAGGGCATCGACTTCCGCCGGCCGCTGCGCAGCTCCGCCCCGCTCGAGGAAGCCCACGCGATGATCCGCAAGGTGGCTCCCCATCTCGACGGCGACCGCTACCTCGCGCTCGACATCGAAGCGGTGACGCCGCTCGTGCGCAACGGCGCCTTTGGCTCGATTACCGCATCGTTTCCGGCCTAGCCGCTTTCGCTAGCTCGTGCGAGGTTTCTTCGGCGTCGACCATTTCCCCGGACGGCCGCGGGCGAGGACGACGTCCATGAAGCGGTCGACCAGCACCCAGGCCAGCAGGAACAGCAGCCAGGTGGAAACGCCCACGGCGAAGGCGAAGAGCAGCGCCTCCCCCGTGAGGCTCATCGCCGGCACGAAGGCGTCCCAGGTCGCCTTCGCGACCGTCGCGTCGCCGCTTCTCGCGAGGTATACGAGCTGGCCGTAGAAGTCGGTATCGAGCGCCGCGAGGCTCGCCCTCAGTTGCGCCACGGCCTCGACCAGGGTCTGGATGGCGGTGCCTTCGGCGCGGAAGGTGGGATCGGTGCTCGCCAGGTGGTGCTTGATGAGCCGCTGGATGTCGCCGCCGTGGAAACGGTTGGCGATGTCCTGGAAGAGCGCCAGGTCCTTGGCTGCCTGGTCGAGCATGCCGCCCAGGCGCTGCCGGTACTGCGCGATGAAGCTGGGCACGCACCCGGCCGCGAGGATCGCGACGACGAGCACGATCCGGTCGAGGATGCCGCGCAGGACGAGGCCCATGAGGACTACAGTCTATCGATCAAACGCCGCGCGTCGAAAGGGGCATGGACCTTGGCATCGTTGTCGAAATAGCAGTAGACATCGCCGCGGCGCCGCCAACCGCGGATCTTCTGCGCCCAGCGATCCAGCGCCTCGTCGCCGTAGCCGCTCACGTAGAGCTCGATGTCGCCGTGCAGGCGCAGGTACATGAAGTCGGTGGTGACCTCCTCCATGTGCGGAAACCTGCCCGCGGTGTCCGCCACGACGAGGGCCACGCGCTGGCGCCGGAGCATGGCGAGGAACTGGTCGTCGATGAAGCTGCCGTGGCGGATCTCGACGGCGTGGCGCAGCACGCCGCGCGCGGCCGCCTTCAGCCGGCTGCGCCCACGCATGCGCGCGTCGCGGCGGCGCGCGAGCGCCTCGGCGGCGTCCGTGTCGCGCGGCAGCATGTCGAGGAAGGCCTCGAG
>CAMPHL010000188.1 GCA_946885905.1 uncultured Pseudomonadota bacterium
CCTGGGCGGCGGGCCCAACCGCATCGGCCAGGGCATCGAGTTCGACTACTGCTGCGTGCACGCGGCCCTCGCCCTGCGCGAGGACGGGTTCGAGACCATCATGGTCAACTGCAACCCGGAGACCGTCTCCACCGACTACGACACCTCCGACCGCCTCTACTTCGAGCCGCTCACCCTCGAGGACGTGCTCGAGATCGTGGACAGGGAAAAGCCCGAGGGGGTCATCGTCCAGTTCGGCGGCCAGACGCCGTTGAAGCTCGCGCGGGACCTCGAGCGCGCGGGCGTGCCCATCATCGGCACCAGCCCCGACGCGATCGACCGCGCGGAGGACCGGGAGCGCTTCCAGCAGATGCTGCACCAGCTCGGGCTCCTGCAGCCGCCCAACCGCACCGCGCGCACCGAGGACGAGGCGCTCGCCGGCGCGAAGGAGATCGGCTACCCCGTGGTCGTGCGGCCTTCGTACGTGCTGGGAGGCCGCGCGATGGAGATCGTGCATGCGGAAACGGAGCTGCGCCGCTACATGCGCGAGGCGGTGAAGGTCTCGAACGATTCGCCGGTGCTGATCGACCGCTTCCTGAACGACGCCATCGAGGTGGACGTCGACGCCGTCTGCGACGGCACCGAGGTCTTCATCGGCGGGATCATGGAGCACATCGAACAGGCCGGCGTGCACTCGGGCGACTCGGCCTGCTCGCTGCCGCCCTTCAGCCTCGCCCCGCAGATGCAGGCGCAGCTGCGCCGCCAGACGATCGCGATGGCGAAGGCGCTCGACGTCGTGGGCCTCATGAACGTGCAATTCGCCATCCAGGACGACAAGGTGTACGTGCTGGAGGTGAACCCGCGGGCCTCCCGTACGGTGCCGTACGTCTCGAAGGCGACCGGCATCCCGCTCGCCAAGGTCGCCGCGCGCTGCATGACCGGGAAGAGCCTCGCGTCCCAGGGCATCACGCGGGAAGTCGTCCCGCCGTACTATTGCGTGAAGGAAGCGGTCTTCCCGTTCATCAAGTTCCCGGGCGTGGACACCATCCTCGGCCCCGAGATGAAGTCCACGGGCGAAGTGATGGGCGTCGGCGAGACCTTCGCCGAAGCGTTCGTGAAGAGCCAGCTCGCGGCGGGCGTGCGCCTGCCCAGGGGCGGGAAGGCGTTCCTGTCGGTGCGCAACGAGGACAAGGCGCGTGCGGTGGAGGTCGCGCGCACGCTGGTGGAGCTGGGCTTCTCGCTCGTGGCCACCCGCGGGACGGCCGCGGCGATCGAGAAGGCGGGCCTCGCCGTGCAGCAGGTCAACAAGGTGCAGGAAGGCCGCCCGCACATCGTCGACATGCTCAAGAACCGCGAGGTGAGCCTGATCGTCAATACCGTGGAGGAGGACCAGCGCTCCATCAAGGATTCGCACTCGATCCGCACCACGGCGCTGCAGAATCGCATCACCTACTACACCACCATCGCGGGGGCGCGCGCGGCCTGCGTCGGCATGAAGCACCTCCAGGAACTGCGCGCCTACGACATCCAGACTCTCCACAGATCCCTGCCCGCATGAGCAAGATTCCGATCACCACCCGCGGCGCCGAGCAGCTGCGCGCCGAGCTGCACAAGCTGAAGACCGTCGAGCGCCCGGCCGTCATCACGGCCATCGCGGAGGCACGCGCGCAGGGCGACATCACGGAGAACGCCGAGTACGAGGCCGCGCGCGAGCGCCAGGGCTTCATCGAGGGCCGCATCATCGAGCTCGAAGGCAAGCTCTCCAACGCCCAGATCATCGATCCGGGGCTGCTCGAGGACGACGGCCGCGTCGTCTTCGGCACGACGGTGGAGCTCAAGGACACCGCCGGGTCCGAGTCGGTCACCTACCAGATCGTCGGCGAGGACGAGGCCGACATCAAGCTCGGCAAGATCTCCTACTCGAGCCCGATCGCCAAGGCCCTCATCGGGAAGTTCTCGGGCGACGTCGCCGAGGTCCGGACTCCGGGAGGGGTGAAGGAGCTCGAGATCGTGGACGTGAAGTACCTGTAGCTCCGGCAGCGGCGCGACCGTCATCTCCGCGAAGGCGGGGACCCGATTTCGGGGCGGGGCCCAATTTCGCGTTCGCGGGGATCTTCCCCTTGCGCTTCATGTCCGCGATGTCGCGTAGCCGCTGCTTCTCCAGGTCTCGCGTCCGCTGCGCCTGCCGGCCCCGGTCGCTCACCACGCCGACCCGCGGCCGGCGCCCTTTGTCGTCACCCGGGAGGCCGGCAATGCCCGACGATGGCCCGGGGTCCGATTCCTCTGCGCTCCTCTCCCGGTAGATCACGAAGACCTTCCCGATCTGCTGCACCGGATGGGCTTCGAGGCGCTCGCAGATCGTCTCCAGCCAGATGTCGCGCTGCTCGCGCTCGCCACTCGCCGCGCGCACCTTGATGAGCTCATGCGCCTTCAGCGAGCGGTCGATCTCGGCCACCACCTCGTCGGTGAGCCCCTTGTCGCCGATCAGCACGACGGGCTTGAGCTTGTGGGCCTCGCCCCGCAGCTCGGAGCGCCGGGCAAGTGGAAGCGTCTTGGCCATTCTCGGTCCTCGGGCGAATGGGCCCAGTGTAGCCCTACAGCAGGTACGCGACGGCGAGGAAACCCGCCACCGTCATCACCACGGTATAGGGCAGGGTCATCACGACCATGCGCATGTACGAAAGCCGGATCAGGGGCGCGAGCGCCGAGGTGAGCAGGAAGAGGAAGGCCGCCTGGCCGTTGGGCGTGGCCACGCTCGGGACGTTGGTGCCGGTGTTGACCGCGATCGCCAGCAGGTCGAACTGGGCGCGGTCGATCACGCCGCCCTTGAAGGCCTCGTGGACTTCGTTGATGAAGACCGTCGCGATGAAGACGTTCTCGGTGCCCAGCGAGAGCACGCCGTTCACTAGGAAGACGGCGGCAGGCTGCTCCTCGCGCGGCAGGGCCAGCAGCGCGTTGAAGATGGGCCGCAGCAGGTGCTGGTCGTGGATCACGGCCACGACGGCGAAGAAGACGACCAGGAGCGCGGTGAACGGCAGGGCCTCCTGGAACGCGTGCCCCAGCCGGCGCTCGTCGATCACTCCGAGGAAGGAGGTCGCGAGGATGATGATCGTCACGCCGATCAGGCCGACCGCGGTCAGGTGCAGCGCCAGGCCCACGACCAGGGCGACGAGCACGGCCGCCTGGACGAGGAGCTCGGCCTTGGCCCGCGCGTCGCGCCGCTGGTCCTCGAGCTGGTCGTACCGGACCAGCACCTCGCGCACCGACTCGGGCAGCTCCGCCCCGTAGCCGAAAAGGCGGAAGCGCTCGACCAGGAAGCAGGTCGCGAGCCCCGCGACCACGACCGGGATGGACACCGGCGCCATGCGCACGAAGAACTCGCCGAAGTCCCACCCGGCCAGCGTGCCGATGAGGAGGTTCTGCGGCTCACCCACGAGGGTCATCACGCCCCCCAGCGCGGTGGCGACGGCGCCGTGCATGACGAGGCTGCGCAGGAAGGCGCGGAACTGCTCCAGGTCCTGCAGCTTCACCAGCTCCCATTCCACCCGCGTGGCGGCGAGGAAGGTCTGGAAGGGCTGGGGCGCCGCAGCGGGTGTGGCGGCGGGCAGCGGCACGGCCGCGGGCGCCTCCTGCTCCGGGTGCAGGAACTTGCCGGAGGCGACCTTGTGGTACACCTCGTAGAAGCCCATCGCCACCGTGATGATGATGGCGATCCCGGTGAGCGCGTCCAGGAACGCGGAGAGGGCCACGGTCACCGCCGTGAACGCCAGCATCAGCAGGAGCTTGGAGCGGATCTTGATCACCAGCTTGGTGACCATGTAGAGCAGCAGGTCCTTCAGGAAGGACACGCCTGCGACCATGAAGATCAGGAGCAGGATCACGTCGAAGCCCCGCACCACCTCCCGGTAGACCGCGAGCGGCGTGGTCATGCCGATCACGATCGCCTCGAGGGCGAGCAGGCCGCCGGGCTGCAGCGGGTAGCAGCGCAGCGACATCACGAGCGTGAACAGGAACTCGAACAGCAGCAGCCAGCCCGCCGTGTAGGGGCTGAGCGCGAACATGACGGGATTCACCAGCAGGAAGCCGATGATCGTGCGCTTGTACCAAAGCGGCGCATGGCCCAGGAAGTTCTGAAGGAACGCCCGTGCCAGGTGGTGCTCACCCATGCCTTCCCCTGACCCAAAGGTAGCGCCCCCGGCGCCGGTTACATCTTGCCCAACGATGCGCCGGATTCAAAGCGTGGAAAGCTTCCCGCGCTTCGCCCGCAAGCGACCGTAGAATCGGCGCTCACGCGCATGAAGAAATCCGCCTCCTCCAGGCAGTGGCTGCGCCGCCACGTGAACGACCCGTACGTCCAGCGCAGCAAGCGCGAGGGCTACCGCAGCCGTTCGGCCTACAAGCTCATCGAGATCGACGACAAGGACAAGGTGCTCGAGCCGGGACAGGTCGTTGTCGACCTGGGAGCCGCCCCGGGCGGGTGGGCGCAGGTCGCCGCGAAGCGCACGGGATCGAGGGGCGCGATCATCGCCATCGACCTGCTGGAGATGGACGCCATCCCCGGCGTGGATTTCATCGCGGGCGACTTCACCAGGGGTTCGGGGCTGAAGGCCGTCCAGTCGCAGCTGGCCGGGCGCCGCGCCGACGTAGTCCTTTCGGACATGGCGCCGAACATGAGCGGCATCCCAATCTCCGACCAGGCCCGCTCGATGGAGCTCGCCGAGGCCGCGCGCGACTTCGCCCTGTTGCATCTGAAGGAAGAGGGCGACTTCCTGGTAAAGGTCTTCCAGGGCGCGGGGTATGATGAGTACCTCAAGTCGCTGCGCGCCGGCTTCCGCAAGGTGGTGGTTCGCAAGCCCGACGCCTCCCGTGGCGAAAGTGCCGAGCAGTACCTGCTCGCACGGGGCCTGAAGGCCCCAAGGCCGATCGGCGCGATCGAAAAATGAAAATGGCCGCGGCGGGGTCTTGAGAAGGGCGCTACCCGCCCGAACTTTGATACAGTAACCTTTGTCTTATCTGGCTGAATTTCAGCGGTTTTTTCCCCGAGGGTTTCCCCAGTGAACAACACCATTCGGACCATCATGGTCTGGCTCGTGATCGGAGTCATCCTGACCATGGTGTTCATGCAGGTCGGCAGCCGCCAGGCGGGCGCCAACGTGCTCGACTACTCGACCTTCATGCAGGAGGCCCAGGCCGGGCACATCAACAAGGTCAAGATCGACAGCTCGCGCACGCTCAAGGCGACCACGCGCGACGGCAAGACCTACACCGTCTACACGCCGGGCATCCAGGACCCGTGGATGGTGAGCGACCTGCTCAAGAACAACGTGACCATCGAGGCCAAGCCCGAGGAGGAGCCTTCGCTCCTCATGAACATCTTCGTCTCGTGGTTCCCGATGCTGCTGCTGATCGGCGTCTGGATCTTCTTCATGCGCCAGATGCAGGGCGGCGGGCGCGGGGGCGCGTTCTCGTTCGGCAAGAGCCGCGCGCGCATGCTCGACGAGAACCAGAACCAGGTGACCTTCGCGGACGTGGCGGGCGTGGACGAGGCCAAGGAGGAAGTGGCGGAGCTGGTCGACTTCCTGCGTGATCCGTCCAAGTTCCAGAAGCTCGGCGGGCGCATCCCGCGCGGAGTGCTGATGGTGGGCAATCCCGGCACGGGCAAGACGCTGCTCGCCCGCGCGATCGCGGGTGAAGCCAAGGTTCCCTTCTTCTCGATCTCGGGCTCCGACTTCGTCGAGATGTTCGTCGGCGTGGGCGCGGCCCGCGTGCGCGACATGTTCGAGCAGGCCAAGAAGAACGCGCCCTGCATCGTGTTCATCGACGAGATCGACGCGGTCGGCCGCCAGCGCGGCGCGGGCCT
>CAMPHL010000189.1 GCA_946885905.1 uncultured Pseudomonadota bacterium
GTCGGGATCTCGGGCGGCGACTTCTTCGCGTCGAAGGCCACCGGCGCCGCCTTCGGGAAGAAGTCGAGCGCCACGTACATCTGCCCGGTGAGGAGGTTCGCGCTGCGAAGCTGGCCGCGGAAGCCGCGCGCCACGAAGCGCTGCATGCGCTTCACCGGCGGTTCCTTGTCGTTCACGCGCATGCGCTCGGGCCAGAGCTCGATGTCGAGCTCGGTGAAGAAGCGCGTCGTGGCAGCCTCGTGGCGCAGCGTGATCGAACGCACCTGGCCCACGGCGATGCCGCGGAAGTCCACCGGCGCCCCGACCGCGAGGCCCCTGATGGACTGCTCGAATACCAGCCGATAGGTCTCGACCACGGACTCGCGCGGCCGCATCGCTTCCCCGCGGTCGTTCCAGAGCCGGAACTGCGCCTCGGCAGGAGCACGCTGCGTGGTCGTCGCCTCGGGCGGCGTCTCGAACGCGACCCCGCCCAGCACGAGGGTGAGGAGCGACTGGGTGTGCAGCTTCACTCCCGTCGCATCGACCGAGAGGTCCACGCCGCTCGCGTTCCAGAAACGCGTCTCGTCGCTCACGAACTGGTCGTAGGGCGCCTGCACGAACACGCCCACCACGACGCCGCGCCCATCGCGCGCGACCTCCGCGGAAACGACACGGCCCGCGTTCACGCCGCGGTAGTACACCGGCGAGCCGATATCGAGCGAGCGCAGGTCCTCGGCGCGCAGCTTGAACTGCTTGCCCGCCTCGTCGGAGGTGACCGGCGGAGGAGTCTCGAGGCCGACGAAATCCTTGCGATCGGTGGTGGACTTGCCGGGGTCGCTGCCGATGTAGGAGCCGGCGAGCAGCGTCCCCAGCCCCGACACCTGCCCCCCGGCGATGCGCGGGCGCACCACCCAGAAGCGCGTGTCGTCGACCAGGAATGCGTCGGCGGCGCCCCGGTCGATCTCGGCCGAAACGGTCACCGACTTGAGGTCGGGCGAGAGGCGCACCGCCTGGACGGTGCCGATGTCCACGGCCTTGTGCTTGATGCGGGTCTTGCCCGCCTCGATGCCTTCGCCGCTCTTGAACTGGATGTGGATGGTGGGGCCCTTGTCCCAGACCGCCTTGAAGGCGAGCCAGCCGCCGATCAGCGCCGCCAGCACCGGAACGAGGAAGACCAGCTGGAGCGAACGCGGCGCGGCCCGGCGCTCGACTGCCTGCGGGATGTCGCCGTTATCGGACACGGCCTTCCTCCATCGGGTCCCACGTGAGTCGCGGGTCGAAGCTCGCGGAGGCGAGCATGGTGAGCACCACGACCGCGGCAAAGAAGATCGCGCCCGGCCCCGGGACGATGGAGGCGAACGACTTGAATTGCACCAGGCCCACCAGCATGGCGCCCACGAAGATATCCACCATCGACCAGCGGCCGATGTAGGCGGTTGCCCGATACAGGCGCGCCCGGGCCATCGGATTGCGCGTGGACCTGCGCTGCGCGGTCGCGAGCAGCCACGTCATGGACATGATCTTCGCCGCAGGGATCACCATGCTCGCCGTGAACACGATCGCGGCAAGCACCGGCGAGTTGGTCTCCCAGAGGTAGACGATCCCCGACCAGATGGTGTCGCTCATGGACATGAACAGTCCCCCGCTTTCCATCACCGGCAGCGTGTTCGCCGGCAGGTACAGGATCGCCGCGGCGGCGAGGTACGCCCAGCTGCGCTTGATGCTTTGGGGCTTGCGCGCGTGCAGCGCGTTGCCGCAGCGCGCGCACGCCGGAAGCCGGACCTCGGGCGGCACGTGGTTCAGGCGGAAGCAACCGTCGCAAAGCAGGTAGCCGCGGGTGGCGGCGGTCGTGGTCATGCGCGTAGCTCCTCGACGCGCCGCCAGAGCGAGTGCGGATCGAAGGCCGCCACCGCGGCCGAGAGCAGCAGCACATAAGCTCCGACCGCGTAAAGCGCGATGCCGATGTGCACGCTGGCGAGCTGCGTGAGCTTCACCATCGACAGGAGCGCGCCCAGGAAGAAGACCTCGACCATTCCCCAGCGCCAGATCCAGTCCAGCGTCTGGATCGCGGGGCGCAGGAACCGCGGCAGGCGCCCCAGCTTGAGCGGGACGAGGATGTAGAGCGCCGTGGCGATCTGGAAGGCGGGCACCACGATCACCGTCACGAGGACGATGAGTGCGACGCTCGGCCAACCCGTGGCGAAGAGTCCCTGCACCAAGCCGTACAGGGTCGATGAGGACCGGATGCCGCGCGCCTCGAGCTCCATGAGGGGAAAAGCGTTGGCGCACGCGAAGGCGACCGCCGCGCCGATCATGAACGCGAGCGTGTGGTCGAGGCTGTGCGGCTTCTCGCGCTCGATCTCGGCGCCGCAGCGCACGCAAGCGGCCGCTGCGTTGGGGGCGAGCGCGGGCCTGCGCTGCAGCGCGTCGCACTCGGGGCAGGCGATCAGGGTGTTCGTTGTTGTGGTCATTTAGTCCCTTAGTCCCGGTAGACTGGCTACCGTTCCCATGGACCACCTGCTATCCAGGGCCGAGGCCCTCGCCCGGCACAGCGACTCCCCGGAGCATTACACGCGCACGTGGCTCACGCCCGCCCATCAGGCCGCGGCGCGCCAGATCGCAGCATGGATGCGCGAGGCGGGAATGGAAGTGCGGGTCGATGCGGTGGGCAATGTGATCGGCCGCCATGGGGCCGGTGGCAAGAGGCTCCTCATCGGCTCCCACTTCGACTCCGTGCGCAACGGCGGCAAGTACGACGGCGTGCTCGGAGTCCTGCTCCCGATCGGTTGCGTCGCGGAGCTCCATCGGCGCGGCGAGCGGCTGCCGTACACGCTCGAGGTGATCGCGTTCTCCGACGAGGAGGGCGCGCGCTTCCAGACGAGCTTCCTCGCGAGCCATGCGCTCGTCAAGGGCGCCGAAGCGATGCGGCCGCTGATGCAGCGTCGCGATGCGGACGGCGTGACGGTCGCGCAGGCGATGCGTTCGGCAGGCCTGGACCCGGAGGCGACGGACTCGGCACGCATCGATGCGCGCGAGGTCGCCGCGTACGTCGAGGTGCACATCGAGCAGGGGCCGGTGCTGCTCGACGCGGGCAAGCCCCTCGGCGTCGTGACTTCGATCGCGAGCGGCGCGCGCCACCTCGTCCGCGTGCTGGGCGAGGCGGGGCACGCCGGGACGGTTCCCATGTCCATGCGGCGCGATGCGCTCGCGGCCGCGGCCGAGATGGTGCTTGCGGTCGAGTCGGAGGCGAAAGCCGCGGGTGGCGTGGGCACCGTCGGCATCCTCACGGTCCCCGAAGGCACCGGCAACGTGATTCCCGGCGCGGTCGAGCTCACGGTGGATTTGCGCGCGCCCGACGATGCGCGCCGGGCGAAGCTCGAAGCCGCCGTGATGGCTGCGGTGGAGGCGATCGCGGCACGCCGCGGCGTGCGCGTCGAGTCGAACCGCCTCCACGACGTGAAATCGGCGCCATGCGCGACGTGGCTGCAGGATGCGATCGAGGGCGCGATCCGCGCCGCGGGCGCCGATCCGATGCGCCTGCCCAGCGGCGCGGGCCACGACGCGATGGTCCTGGCCGAGATCACCGACGTCGGCATGATGTTCGTGCGCTGCGGCGCGGGCGGCGTGAGCCACAACCCCGCCGAGATCGTGACCGCCGGGGACGTGGCCCTCGCGCACCAGGCGCTCCTCGCGTTCCTCAGGGGCTTCTTGCCCCCCGCCTAGCCGCCGGCGCCAAGGTGCCGGCTGGCGTGAGGCAGGCCTAGAAAGGCTGGCGCGTGATCGTCTTCGATCCGGTGGCGCCGTCCACGGTGTAGGTCATCGTGGCCGATGTCGAGCCGTTGAACCGCAGCGTGAGCGACCCTACGACCTCGGTGCCCACTGCGCGCGGGTCGAAGCCGTTGCCGAAGAACGCGTGCGGGTATGACGTCCGATAGAGCGTGCCGGTCCAGGACTCGGAACTGCTCCAGGTCCCCGCGGGCATCACGTACCAGGTGGGCGCGCCGTTGCGGTAGGCATACCAGACCACGAACAGCCGTCGGTACTGCTGCGTGATCGACAGACCCCAGCCGGACTCGCTCGCCACCCACCAGAGATCGCCGTAGGACGGCACCTGGGCCGAGGTCGGCGTGCCGAAGAGCTGGCGCGTTATCGACTTGGTGCCGGAGATGCCGTCCACCGTGTAGCGCAGCGTGCCCCGGTCGCGCGCTGCGAACGTGATGGTCGCGCTGCCCACGCGCGTGCGCGTCACGGCGCCCGGATCGAACGCGCCGCGCGGATCGGGTCCCGTCGTGGCGTAAAGGTCGCCGGTGAT
Organism: uncultured Pseudomonadota bacterium; assembly: GCA_946885905.1. Next base: position 4,292 of record CAMPHL010000189.1, read on the forward strand.
GGACGTCGGGGAGGTCCACGTCCCGCCCTGCATCACCAGCCAGCTCGCATTGCCACGGCCGTCATAGACGTACCAGGCGGCGAACATGGCCGAGCCGTGCTGCGTGAGTGCGAGGCCCCATCCCGACTCCTCCGGGTTCCACCAGAGGTCGGAATAGTCGAATTCGGGCACGTGCGAGGGTGTGGACTGTGGATTGTTCCCGAGCCAACGTGAGAGCCCCGCGGCGTACGCCACGTCCAGGCGGCCGTAGTAGTCGTTCGAAACCTCGCCGCAGCCGCCGGTCCCGCCATAGAGCTGCCCGATGAGGTAGCGGCCGTTGTCGAGGAACAGCCCCGAGCCGCTGCTTCCGCCCTGGGTGATGCCGCGCTCCCAGTTCACCGAATAGAAGGTCGCCGACGAAGGCGACGAGCCGCTGCAGGTGAACGCCTTCTCGTCCGTGGGCGTGCAGCGGTAGTACCCGCGCACGCGCCCGAAGCTGATCTTGAGGAGATCGCCCGTGGGGTGGTGCAGGCCCGTGCTTGGGGCGCCGACAGGAGGGATCGAGCCGACCGTCCAACCCGCGTAGGTCACTCCGGCCGGTGGCGTCGCGTTCAGGCGCAAAAAGGCGGTATCGGTGTTCGCCGACGCGTAGAGAAGCGCGCCGCCGCCCGTTCGTGTCGTGTAGTTTCCACGCACGCCGCTGTCGCAGGCCGTGGAGCGATAGAACCAGTACGTCTGGACGGTCGAGGCGATCGACTGTGTCGCGACGCAATGGTTGGCGGTGAGCAGGTACGGGATCGTCGTGCTGGTGTCGCGGTCGGCGAGGAGGGTGCCCGAGCAGAGGTAGCTCGAGCCGCCATCGGTGAACACGATGCGCGCCACCGAATCCGCTTCCGCCGCCCACTCGCCGCCATAGCACATCGCATCGAGCGTGCACGAGGCGGCCGCCTTGGGCATCTCGAAGGTGGCGCCGGGCGAGGTCACCAGGTGCGAGAGCGCGGGCACCGCCAGGCGCACGCCGCGCTCCTCGCCGGTGCCCACCTCGATCTCGTCCACCTGGGTATCGCCCTCGACTACGGGAGTCCAGTAGAGCGTGTGCGCCTGCGCCGCACTGGCACCCGCGCGCAGTTGCTCGGCGATTTGCGGGTAGGGCACCACGAAGGGCGATTCGCCCGACGGCGGATAGAAACGCAGCACGGCATCGGCGGGCGCCGCATCGATGCGGAGCGCAAGCCGCGTGGCCGAGGCGCCTGGCGAAGTCACGCTGAACGCCGCGCGGCGGCGCCCTTCGGAGGAAGGCTCCCAGGAGAGCGACCCGCTCGCGGCGCCGGGCGCGGCGAGCGGCTGGACTTCGCGCGCATGCCCGATCTTCGGCGGCCGCCCCGGGGCCTGGGCCTCGGCTTTGGGGGCGACGAAGATCGGCAGGCGCGTGGCCGCGACGTGGCCGGGCGCGACCCTTCGCCCTTTCGGCTCGGGGGCGGTCGCGCCAGGCTGGACTTCCGACTCGGTACGGATCTCGCCCTGCGCGAGGGCGGCGGC
>CAMPHL010000190.1 GCA_946885905.1 uncultured Pseudomonadota bacterium
ATGCCGTCGCCCGGAATGAGGGTGCAGGGGATCTTTTGCCGCGGAGCTGCCATTGTTTTTCTCTGGGGCAAGGAGAACCCGCAATTATACGAGTTACCATCCAGCGACGATGAAGACCTACAAGATCGCCGCGATGGGTGGAGACGGCATCGGCCCCGAGGTGATCGCCGCCGGCGTCGAGGTGCTCGAAGCGCTCGCGAAGGACGCCAGGACCTTCGCGTTCAGGTTCCAGGATTTTCCGTGGAGCTCGGACTTCTACCTGAAGAACGGCGCCTACATCCCGGAAGGCGGCCTCGGGAAACTGAAGAAGATGGATGCGATCTTCTTCGGCGCCGTGGGAAGCCGAAAGGTGCCCGACCACGTCTCGCTCTGGGGCCTGCGGCTGCCGATCTGCCAGGGCTTCGACCAGTACGCCAACGTGCGCCCGGCACGCGTGCTGCCCGGGATCACGAGCCCGCTCGCGAAGGGCAAGGACATCGACTGGGTAGTGGTCCGCGAGAACACGGAAGGCGAATACGCCGGCATGGGTGGGCGCGCGCACCGCGGGCTGCCGATCGAGACGGCCACCGACGTGTCGGTATACACCCGCGTCGGTGTCGAGCGCATCCAGCGCTTCGCCTTCGAGCTGGCGCGCAAGCGCCCGCGCAAGAAGCTCACGCTGGTCACCAAGTCCAATGCCCAGCGCCACGGGATGGTGATGTGGGACGAGATCTTCTTCGCGCTCGCCGCGGATTATCCCGACGTGCAGTGGGACCGCGAGCTCGTGGACGCGATGACCACGCGCATGGTGTTGAAGCCCCGCACCATCGACGTGATGGTGTGCTCGAACCTGCACGCCGACATCCTCTCCGACCTCGCCGCGGCGCTCTCGGGCAGCCTCGGCATCGCGCCTACGGCCAACCTGAATCCCGGGCGCGAGTTCCCATCCATGTTCGAGCCGATCCACGGCTCGGCCTTCGACATCGCCGGCAAGGGCGTGGCCAACCCGATCGCGACCTTCTGGACGGCCGCGATGATGCTCGAGCACCTCGGCGAGGAGAAGGCCTCGGGGCGGCTCATGAACGCGATCGAGAAGACCACCGCCAAGGGTGTGCTCACGCCCGACCTCGGCGGCAAGGCGAAGACCAGGGACGTGACGAAGGCGGTGATCGACTTGCTGTAGCGCGGTCCGGAAAAACACGCTCGCGCCCGGAATCGCGTACGATTTCACCGCCTGAAAGACGCGACATCGCCGGAACTCAGGGGTTCCAAGCACATGCCGACGCCATTCGACGCCATCCTCAGCCAGAGCCGGGACCTCTTCGCGGAGCGCCTCGGCGAAGCCATGTCCGCGATGCTCGACAAGGCCGACGAAGCCTTGTCCGGCTATGCCGAGAAGGAGAAGGACAAGGAGGCCCAGGGCTCCTACCAGATGGCCCGCGACGTGGTTTCGAGGAACCGCGCCGACTTCGAGGAAGAATTCGCGCGCCGCTACCTGGAGGAATTCTCCCGGCGCGTGCGCGAGGTGAAGAAGGCCCTCGGCACGGCCCAGGAGCTCGAGGAGGCTCCGCTCGAGCTGGAGCTCGAGCTCGTGGGTGAGGAGGACCTGGACGAGACCCTCAGGTTCAACGACATGGCCGCGCGCCTGCGCCGGATGTGCGACCAGGAACTGGGCGCCCTCGACCAGCGCGCCGCCGTGATCCTGGGCGACGCCAACCTCCAGGCCGACCAGAACCCCTTCGGCTCCCAGGCGATCTGCGGCGCATACAAATCGGCGTGCAAGGGCGTGGAGTCGGACGTGAAGATCCGGCGCGCGCTGCTCAAGATGTTCGACGACCACTTCGCCGACCGGGTGCGCGGGGCCTACAAGGAAGTGAACGAGCTGCTGGTCGAGAACTCGATCCTTCCCAAGATCAAGTTCGCGGTGAAGAAGGCCGAGGGCGGCGCCAGCGGCACCGCGGGCGCGGACGACGAAGAGGAAGGCGACGTCGAGGACGCCGTCGAGGCAAAGGTCAGGAAGGCGACCGATGCCGCGGCGGCCGCCGGCCAGGACATCTTCCAGATCCTCGCGAAGCTCGTGGGCCCACAGACCGCTCCCGGAGGCGGGCCCCTGCCGGGGACGCCTGGCGGCCCGCCGGCGCTCGAGGGGACGGCGCTGCTTTCCTCCCTGAGCCAGCTTCAGCACGGCGACCTCGGCGTCATCACCACCGGCACGATCGCCATCCCGCAGGGCAATCCGGGCGCCGTCAACGTCCTCGCGCAGCTGAAGGAAACCAACGTCGGCGCGTCGATGGGGCAGATGGACGCGATGACGCTCGACATCGTGTCGATGCTCTTCGACCAGATCTTCGACGACCCGAAGGTGCCGGCGGGCGTGAAGGCGCTGGTCGGCCGGCTGCAGATCCCGATCCTCAAGATCGCGATCGCCGACAAGACCGTGTTCTCGCGCAAGGACCACCCGGCGCGGGAGCTCCTCGACATCCTGGGCGACTTCGCGGGCCACCTCCCCGCGGAATTCGACAAGGACCACCCGACCTATCCGAAGCTCGACGCGATCCTGCACGAGCTGATCGAGAAATTCGACGACAAGGTCGACAGCTTCGTGGCGGCCAACGCGAAGCTGCGCGAGCTCGTCGCCGAGGCGGAGGCGGTCGAAGCCAAGGAAGCGGAGATTGCGGCCAGGGAGGTCGAGAAGCGCGAGAAGCTCGCCCTCGCCCGCAAGGCCGCGGAGGACGCGATCAAGGCGCGCTACCACGAAGGCAAGACGCAGAAGCCGGTCCTCGACTTCCTCGTGACGATGTGGGTGAAGCACCTGCTCCTGATACACCTCCAGTCCGGTCCCGAAAGCGAGCCCTGGAAGACCGCGGTCGAGACGATGGACGACCTCATCTGGAGCGTGAAGCCCAAGACCGACCCGGTCGAGCGCAAGAAGCTCGCGACCACGGTGCCCAAGCTGCTGAAGAACCTCACCGTCGGCCTCAAGGCCTCGGGCGCGGACGACACCGCCCGCAGCGCGTTCTTCTCGCAGCTCATGAACATGCACACCGCGGTGCTGAAGATGCCCGCGGAGCCCGAGAAGCCGAAGGAACCGCCCAAGGAAGCGAAGCCGAAGGACCCGCGCGAGTCGCAGGTCCTCGACGGGCTGGGCCGCCCGATCGCGTCCAAGAACGCGCCCCTGCCCAAGCCGCCCAAGCCGGCTCCCGACGCCAAGGCGGTGGACACCGACGAGCTCGACTTCACCAAGCCCATCGAGGTGACGATCGGCACCGAAGTCGTGCGGGTCGAGACGACCGACGATCTCGACTTCACCGCCGTGCTCCCCGCGAGTCCTGCACCCGCGGCTGCGGTTGCGGGGCCGAGCGCGGCCGGCTCGGCCGGGGCGAACCCCGTGGTCGCGCGCGAGCCCCCGAAGGAAGTGAAGCTTCCGAGCAAGCTGAAGGAGGGCGCCTGGGTGGGCATTCGCGGCAAGGGGCCGGACGACCCGCGCCAGCCCGCGAAGCTGCTCTACGTGAGCCCGCTCAAGTCGCGCTTCCTGTTCGCCGACAAGCGCGGCAAGACGGTGCTCGAATGCACCCGCGCCGACCTTGCCAGGCGCTTCAAGATGCGCGACCTGGTGATCCTCGCCGAGAACCCGGATGCGTCGCTCTTCGAGCGGATCATCAACGGAGTGATGGGCAAACTGGGCCACGCGGCCTAGCCGGCTCGTCGCTGCGCCCCCACCGCCCTGCATGGCCGACCAGCACGTTCCCCTGCGCATTCCCGTCGGGCAACTCGCTGATTTCGCCGCCGCCGCTTTCGAGAAGGTGGGCCTGAGACGACGCGACGCCGCCGCCGTGGGAGCGCTGATCGCCGAAGCCGAGCTGCAGGGCTCCGAAGGGCACGGGATGATGCGCATCCCGCACTACGTGCGGCGCATCCGCGCCGGCGGCGTGAACACGCAGCCCAACATCCGCGTGGTGGAAGAGCGCGCGGCGACGGCGCTGGTCGACGGCGACAACGGCATGGGCCACCTCGTGATGAAGCGCGCGGCGGAGATCGCCATCGCCAAGGCGCGCACCGCAGGCTCCGCCTGGGTCGGCACGCGGATGAGCAACCACGCGGGCCCCGCCTCGCTCTATGCGCGCATGCCGCTCGCCGAGGGAATGATCGGCATGTACTTCGCCGTGGGGAGCGCCAACCACCTGCCGCCCTGGGGAGGGCTGGACATGCTGCTCTCCACCAACCCCATCGCCGTGGCACTTCCGACTCGCGACGAGCCCCCGGTGGTGCTCGACATGGCCACCACCATCGCCTCGATGGGCAAGGTGAAGACCCGGATGCAGCGCGGCGAGCCGTTGCCCGAGGGGTGGATGGTCGATCGCGAAGGCAAGCCGCTCACCGACTCGAAGCGCGGCCTCGAGGGCCTGCTCCTGCCGATCGGCGGCTACAAGGGCTATGGCCTGTCGCTCGTCTTCGGCCTGCTCGCGGGCACGCTGAACGACGCCGCGATGGGCAAGGATGTGGTCGACTTCAATGCCGACGACGCGGCCACCACGAACACCGGCCAGGCGATCCTCGTCCTCGATCCCGCCGCCTTCGGCGATCCGCAAGCCTTCCGGCGCCGCGTGGATACCGTCGTGCGCGACATGCGCGGGAGCCAGCGCATGCCGGGTGTGGATCGCATCTGGCTTCCCGGCGAGCAGAGCCACGCCAAGCGGGTCGCGAACGGGCGCGAGGGCGTGCCGATCGTGCCCGCGCTGCTCGCCAGCCTCGACAAGCTCGCCACCGAATTGGGCATCGAAAAACTGAAAGGACCTGGATGAAGACCGGCCTGATCGCCGCCGCATTGCTCGCCGCCTCGCTTGCCGCGCAAGCGCAGGACTACCCCAACAAGCCCATCAAGTGGCTGGCCCCGCTCGCCGCGGGCAGCGCCGTGGATGCCGCCGCTCGGGTGGTCGCGGCGAAGATCTCCGAGAACATCGGCCAGCAGATCGTGGTCGAGAACATGCCGGGCGCCGCGGGCCTCATCGGCGCCGAGCGGGTCGCCAAGTCCGCGCCGGACGGCTATACCCTCGGCGCGTTCAACGACAGCGTGATGACGATGGTCCCCAACATGCACGCGAAGATGCCCTGGGACACGCTGAAGGACTTCGACGCGGTCTCGCTCGTGGGCACGATCGAGTGGGGGCTCGTCGCCGGCACCGACAAGCCGTACAGGAACGCCGCCGAGCTCATCGCCGCCGCGAAGGCCAATCCCGGGAAGATCGACTACGGCTCCGGCGGAAACGGCAGTCCCCAGCATGTGGCCATGGCGCTGTTCGCCTCGACCGCCGGCATCCAGATGCAGCACGTGCCCTACAAGGGCGCGACGCAGGCCGCGATCGGCGTGGCGGGCGGCGAAGTCGCCGTTTCGCTGCAGGGCCTGGGCACCGTGACGCCGCTCATCAATGGCGGGAAGCTGCGCCTCATCGGAGTGGCGACGCCGCAACGCATGGCCGGACGCGACGCCCCCACCATCAGCGAGTCCGGCCTGCCGGGATTCACCTTCAACTCGTGGTTCGCGCTCTACGCGCCCGCCGGCACGCCCAAGGCGATCCTCAATCGCATGAGCGAGGAGGTGCGCAAGGCGCTGGCCGATCCGGGCGTGCGCGAGAAGCTCACCCAGCAGGGCTTCACGCTCCAGGGCACCACGCCCGAGCAGCTCGCATCCGCCACGCGCGACCAGCTCGCCAAATACAAGAAGCTCATGAAGGAGGCCGGCATCAAGGCCGAGTGATCTTCCATGCCTCACATTCCCGCTTCGCAGGCCCTCGCCCGTTATCGCGTGATCGACATGACCCAGGTG
>CAMPHL010000191.1 GCA_946885905.1 uncultured Pseudomonadota bacterium
CCGTTGTAGAGGCGGAATTTCTCGCCCGATACCAGCGCCGTGACCTGGCCGCGCAGGTTGCTGCCCAGCGGCCACGCGCGGCTCACGTTGGCCGACATGCTGAAGATGCTGTCCTCGAGGCGGTTGAACGCCTCGCGCGCGCGGTTCACGTTGTCGTCGAAGGTGTAGGCGAAGTCCACGTTGATCGGGTAGGCATACAGCAGCGGCTCGAAGCGCCACGGCGGCGCCGCGCCCGCGCCCAGCTCCTGCGTGACCATGAGGCGCACGCCCTGGGTGTTCGAGGCGCCCGCGGAGCGCTGCGCGAGGTAATCGAGGCCCACCTTGAGGCCCCCGCCCATGACCAGGTCCGCGCCCACGCCGAGCAGGAGCGAGTTGCGGCTCGTGCCCGAGGGCGTCACCGAATAGACCTCGCCCGGCAGGTCGGAGTACCACAGGTTGACGGCGCTCCGGCCGCCGAGCTCGCGCCGGTACTCCACGCGTGCGCGCGGCTCTGCGAAGCCGAAGTCGGTCTCGTGGCGCGACTCCGCGCGCAAGCCTGCAACCACCTGGGTGGTGCGCTGGTCCTGCTCGGCGTACGTGAGCGCGTGGTTGCCGACGCCGCTCTCAGAGCTCGCATCCAGCCGGTCGGCGGTGAAGTCGATGCGGCCATAGGGCGAAACCAGGAAGTTGCCGTAGCGATACTCGTAGGCGGCGGCGACCGAGCCGAAGAACTGCTTGCCCTTGCGGCCCGCGGTCGCGATCGCCTCGAGCGAGGTCACGTAGCGGTAGGAATCGAAGTCCAGCGTGCCGTAGCCGAGCAGCGCGTCGATGTAGGTGCGCGGGCCGACCTGGTAGCTGCCGTAGGCCGCGAGCGACCCCGCGCGCGCCTTGCTGCGCGAGCCCGCGGTGCCGATATCCGTGTCCTCGCGCGCGAAGCCCGCCGCGAGCCCGGCGGAGAAGCGCTCACCGAAGCGCCGGTCGACGCCGAGCGTAACGCCATCGGTATTGAACTCGGAGCCCGTGCGCTCGTTATTGCCGTCGAGGCGCCCGAACCAGGCGTTGCCCGCGACCCAGAAACCGAGGCCGTAGGACTCGGGAGCGGTCGATGCCGTGACCGAGCTCGAAGTCACCGCCTGGGCGAGTGTCGTCACGAGCGAAACCGGGCCCACGTCGCGCGCCGGTGCCGCTGCCGAGGCGATCCGGATCGGCTCCGGCTTCGGGGGGGACGCTGCCTGCGCTACCTCGTCCGGCGGCGGCGACGCGCGGCCCGTCTGCGCCGCAGCGGCGGCCTTCTCTTCGGCGGTCCGCGGCGCCACCGGTTCGGTGCGGTGCAGCGATTCCATCCGCCGCGAGATGTTGCTCACCTGGGCGCCAGCGAAGCGCCGCGCGGCCTGCGTCTGGGCCTCGACCAGGCCCACGACATCGGCGTCCCTGGTGGGATCGGGCCGCCCGACCACGAGGACGTCGATCACCACGGGGCTCGATTGCCCGAGGACACCGTAAGCGATGTAGCGGAACGAGTCGGATCCGAAGAAGTCCGTCTTCGGCGTGTACGTCACCTGCATGCCGTTCACGCGCGTGGTGCCGTGCGCGGCATCGCTGTGGATAGACACGCCGGTGATGGCCGATCCCTTGACCAGGGGCTTGAGATCGAACGTGGCCGGCGTGTTGAGCTGGACGGTGAATTGCGCGCTGGTGCCCGTCGGTGGGAGCGGGAACACGTTGATCGCCACGGTCGCTGCCGCGCTCGTGCCGGCGGTGTTCGAAACCGTGTACCGGAAGCTGTCCGTGCCCACGTACCCGGCGGCGGGCGTGTAGGTGACGACGTTGCTGTTGGGCGTGGCGCTCACCAGCCCATGTTCCGGCAGGCCCACGACGTTGACCGTGTACTCCTCGCCGACGATGAGGAGCGTGATCGGCGTGGCGGTCTCGTACGGCACTTCGGCGCTCGCGTTGGCCGAGGTCGGGGCCGCGAAGTTGACGACGATGCGAAGCGTGAACGTCGTGGTCCCCGCCGCGTTCGTCACGCTCACGGTCACGTCGAAGGTGCCGGACTGCGTGGGCGTGCCGGAGATGACCCCCGAGCCGGGATCGAGCGTGAGGCCGGGCGGAAGTCCCGTCGCGCTGTAGCCGGTGGGCGATCCGCCGGCCTGGATGGCGTAACCGAACGGCTCGCCCTTGATCGCCTGCAGGGGCGCCACCGGCACGATGGTCGGGCGGCTGAGCGCAATGGACAGCGTGAGGGCGCGCGTTCCTGTCCCGCTGGGGTTGGTGGCGCTCAGGTTCACATGGAAGGTGCCCGGCGCGCCCGGCGTGCCGCTGATGATGCCGGTGGCCGGATTCACCGAAAGGCCCGGCGGCAGGCCGCTCGCGCCGAAGCTCGTCGGCCCGTTCGTGGCCGTGATCTGGTAGAGGAAGCGGGAGCCGCTTGCGCCGGAAGCCGTCGCCGGGCTCGTGATCACCGGCAGGCCAAGGCCGATCGTGATCGTCAGGGTCGACGTGGCAGTGGCGGTCGCGTTGGTCGCGCTGATGGTGACGCTGAACGTGCCCTGCCCCATCGGCGTGCCCGAGATGAGGCCCGAGGTCGCGCTCACCGCAAGCCCCGGCGGAAGTCCCGTCGCCCCATAACTCGTCGGGTTGTTGGTCGCGGTGATCTGGTAGGTGAAGGGCGAGCCGTCGTTGCCGCCGGCGCTCGTGGGACTGGTGATGACGGGCGCGCCGAGCGAGATGGTGATGACGAGCGGCTTGGTGTCGGAGCCCGAGCCGTTGGTCGCGGTCATGCTCACGTTGAACACGCCGACGACCGTCGGTGTGCCCGTGATGGCGCCAGTGGCGGTATTCAGCGCGAGGCCGGCGGGCAGCGCGGACGAGCCGAAGCTTTGCGGCTGGTTGGTGGCCACGATGGTGTAGCTGAACGCCGCGCCCGTCTGCCCGCTCGCGGTCCCCGGGCTGGTGATGACCGGGGGGTTGTCCGAGATGGTGAGCACCAGGACCGCGTCGCCCGGCCCGGCCGCGTTGCTCGCGGTGATCGTCACGTTGAACACGCCGCCCACCAGGGGCGTGCCGTTGATCGCGCCCGTGGCGGTGTTGACGGTGAGCCCCGCAGGAAGCCCGGTGGCGTTATAGGACGTGTGCGGTGGCTGTGTCGCGGTGATCTGGTAGCTGAACGGCACCGCCACGCCGCCGAGAGCGGTGAGCGGCGAGGTGATCATGGGCGGCCCGAGGCCGATCGTGATGGCGAGCGTGAACTGGCCGCTCGTCGCGCCCGCGGCCGTGGTCCCGGTGAGCCGCACGTTGGTCGGCCCGCCCTGCACCGTCGGCGTGCCGGTGATCGCACCCGTGCCCGTGTTGAGCGTGAGGCCGGCCGGCAGCGGATCGAGCGCCGCGAAGCTCGTGAACGCCGGCCCGGCGGTGCTGGTGATCTGGTAGTTGAAGGCGACGCCGGTCTGGCCGTTCGCCGTGGCTGCGCTGTTGATCGCGGGCGCGACGTGGAACGTGACGTTCGCGTTTCCGGTCCCGGTCGCGTTCGTCGCCGTGACGTTCGCGGCGTATGGGCTGCCCGCCGCGCTGGTGGGCGTGCCGGTGATCGCGCCATTGCCGGTGTTCACCGTGAGACCGGGCGGAAGTCCGGTGGCGTTGTAGCTGCTCGGACTGTTGGTAGCCGTGATGGTGTAGCCCGGGTAGGCGACGTTCACCGCGCCGTTCTGGGCGGTCGTGGCGCTGGTGATCGCCGGCGCGCCGAGGGTGATCGTGATCGAAAGCGCTTGCGTATTGGAGGCGCCACCCGGATAGCTTGCCCCGACGGTGAAATTGAATGTCCCGGGCGCGGTGGGAATCCCGGAGATGACGCCGCCCGGGGAGAGGGTGAGGCCGGTGGGAAGCGATCCTCCGGCGAGGCTGAAGGTCGCGATGGACTGGCACCGGACCTGCACCGTCTGGTTGTAGGGGTTGCCCGGCTGGTTGCTGGGATGGTTGGGCAGGCTGACCGTGGTGAACGTCGGACCCGCGACCGGATTCGAGATCGTGATCGGCTGCGTGCGTGTACTGGTGGTCGCAGCGCCCGTGGCCCTGTAGCCGAAGGTGTCGCTGCCGATCGCGCAGGCGCTGGGCTGATATGTGGCGGTGTAATTGAAGCCCGCGACGCCGAAGCTCACCGCGCCCTTGGACGGGCTCGCGCCCTGCTGGCTCGCGCTGCTCGTCGCTCCCCCGCCCCACGCCGTGGAGTGGAAGATGTGCTGCAGGTTGAAGGTGGACCCGGCTCCGAGCGCGGCGGGGCCTTCATGGAACGGGATGTTCCGGTTCGACGGCGCGGGCAGGATCGAACCGATGTGCGCGGCGAGCTCACCCGTGCCTCCGGCCGGCGCGACCGTCATGCCCCCGCTGATCGCATGGTCGATGACCGCCTGCGCGTTGGCGCCGTTGTAATAGGCGTCGTTCCCGCCCGCGCCGTGGCAGCCGGCGAGCGCGCAGTTGTTCGTGAACGAGGTGTGCCCTGAAGTGTGGCCGCCGTCGACCGTGCCGACGAAAAGCGCCGTCGACACCACGAGGCCCAGGGTGAACCCCAGCCGTGCGCCGGATCCGGTAAAGGATCGGAAACTCGCCAACTCGCCCTCCCTGGGCTGAACCGTTATTCGCGCGGTGGCACCCTGCTTCGGAGTGCCTTGTGAGCAATGATACGCACCGGACTGATTCTTAACCAGTTCTTGTGGCCGGGAGGCTGAAAGACAGGCTGACAACCGAGCCCCGAGACACTACCATAGCGGGCCCATGCTCAACATCCTGAACCGCCTGCGGGGCGCCTGGCTGGCGGCCCTGCTTTCGGCCAGCGTCGCCGCCGCGGCGCAAAGCCTCTCGGTCCTCCCGGCGGCCCCGCAGTACATGGAGCCGGTGTACGTCCGCGTCACCCCCGAGCGCGGCGCGCGCGAGCTCATCTACGGCGCGCAGGCCTCCATGAGCGGCAACGTGATCACCGTCGAGCTGCAGAAGCGCTCGGAGTGTTGCGAGTATTACTACGACGTGATGCTGGGCCGTTTCCCCGCGGGAACGTACAAGGTGGTCGTGCCGATCGGCGAAGGCAAGTCGGCCACGGTGGATTTCACCGTTTCGGCGCCCGCACGTTCGCGCGAATACCCGGGCCGCGTCCCGGCCGTCAATTACACCGACCTCTGGTGGTCTCCGGCCGAATCCGGATGGGGACTTTCGATCGTCCACGGCCCGTTCAACGACATCTTCGCCACCTGGATGGTCTACGGCACCGACGGCAAGCCCACCTGGTACCTGCTGGGTTCGGGCAAGTGGACGAGCGCGAACTCGACCACGACCTACGAGGGCAAGGTCTTCCGGACCAGCGGCCCGCACTTCGCGCAGCTGTTCGACACGCGCAAGGTGGGGTTCGAGCCGGTGGGCACCGCGAAGCTGGAGTTCCGCGACGCGTTGACCGGTGTGTTCCGGTTCGACGTCGAGGGTGTGTCGGGTCTCAAGAACATCACGCGGATGCCGGTGGAGTAGTTCTGCTCTCGGGCGAGACCCGGGTGGTCCTCGAGAGGCGGACTTCGGTTCAGGGAAGTGAAACTTCGAGATGTGGTCAAGGGCCTGCCGACCGTCCCGCCACTCGAGGGCCACCCCGGACTCACCCGATCCCACTTGTGATGGCGGCCCCCGGACTGTTTGGAAGTGGGTACGCTCGGCGCCAAGCCAGTACGCCTGCGTGCCTGCCTAGCCGCCCGTCACCACCTTCAATAGTGGTGGGCTGCATCCATCGAGCGGGAAGCCGTCGATAGCCGGGCTCTTCTCGAAAGGCGGGGATCGCCGGAC
>CAMPHL010000192.1 GCA_946885905.1 uncultured Pseudomonadota bacterium
GTCCATTGGCCGGTTTTACGAGCCTCGTAGGCCAGGACCGAGTTGATCTGGACACTTGTAGTGTGCGCGATGTTATGGGTCTTTTCGCCCTTCGTTCCCTCCCCCGTAGTAAAGGTGCAAACCGCGTCGTAGCTCGTGCTCTGCTGGAAGCTGAACGACACAGCGTTCACGTTCTTCTGTGCCGCGGCATTGTTCCACCCGAACGCGTTCTGAACGTCGCCCTTGCCGACCCAGCCCGTGCCGTCGTCGTTCAGGATGACCGAGCCGAAGGCGAGGCTCGAGGCGACCGCAAGCCCTAGACCCGCGAATTTGATTCTGTTGGCGAAAGATTTCATGTGCGCTTTCCTCCTTTTTATGACGTTGAACTATCCCTGAGCCAGGCCTGCTACCCCCAACTTCGATTCGATGATCTTTGCGGCCACTCCGAATCCATCCCCTTCCCGTTCGACCCTGACCACTGCTGCCTTGCACTCCAGGACCCACGTGCGCTGCCCAGTGTTGTCGACGAACTCCACCGCGAATTCGATGGATTCGCCCTGCCCTGGCGCCGCAGCGGTCCGGAAGTAGATCCCCGAGGCGCTTACATCACGGGTAACGCCGCTTGCCCCTTCCTGAAGCACGACCTTGAGGGCCGTGGGGATGCGCTCGTGCGCCCTGCGGGTCCGCGTCCCTGGACCAGCCTCGACCAATGCCGAATCCACTTTTGCGGCTCCGCTCATGGGTTGCCACGTTAGGCAGCGCGGGGCGGGCGCGCATGGGAGCGGGAGACTCTTTTGCCTAGTACAAAACTCCCATGGATTTCCGGCCCGCCTGATAGCGAAAGTACGGAGTGCCCGCTACGCGCGTTAAATCAAAGGTTTACGTAGAATTGCATTCGTAGCGTCGCCGTCATCCGCGGGAAGGGCCCCGGGAGGAGGATGTCGGCGACGACCAAAAGACCAAAACGAGTTCAACGCAAGAGCGCACAAGAAGACGTGAAGGAAATCGCAGCACCGGTCCCCGCGCCGGTAATCGCACGCGCCCCGAGCCGGGCCCCCTATGCGGGCGGCTCGCTCGACGGCCGCATGATCGCGTTCATGCGATGCGTGCTGGCGATCACGGCGCTCGCGATCATCTACATCGATCCCACGGAACCGACGCGCTTCGTCGAGCTGACCTATACGTCGCTCACGGCCTACTGCATCTATTCGGTGATCGTCCTCTTCGTTGCGAGCCAGTCCACGGGGCCGCTCACCCACTGGATCGACATCGCATGGGCTACGTACCTGGTCGCCCTCACCCAGGGCACGAGCAGCATCTTCTTCTTCCTGTTCGTGTTCGCGATCCTGGTGGGCTCCTTCACCGGCGGCTACCGCCAGGGCATCGCGTTGACGTTGGCCTCGAGCGTGCTGTTCGCGTGCGTGGGGACGCTCTTCGCCCCGCCGGGCGACAGCTTCGAGCTCAACCGCACGGTGATCCGCACGGTGTACCTGCTGGCCCTCGGCTGGATGATGGCCTTCTGGGGCGGGCGTGAGATCGATCTGCGCCGCCGGCTCGAATTGCTGGGAAACGTGGGCCACGAATGGAACCCGCGGCTGGGCGTCGATCGCGTGATCTTCTCCAACCTCGAGCGCTTGCTGGCTCCGCTTTTGGCGCGCGAGTCCCTGCTCGTTGTGAGCGACCCGAACGACACAACCCGGGCCACCATGTACAAGGCCGTCCGCGACACGGGTGGGGTGCACACCTCGGCGACCCGGATCGATGGAGAAGCCGCGAGGCTGCTCCTCGGATTGGCAGCCAGGGGCGCGCTCGCTCACGATCGCCGCACGCCGCCGGAGCGGCTGGATGCGCGCACGGCTGCCAACCTCCTCGAGGCCCCGGCCTTCGCTGCCGTCCCCTACTCCCAGAAAAACGGCGTCGAGGGTTGCCTCGTCGTGACTCGTGCCGAAGGCGCGTTCGACTCCGGCGAGCTCGAATTCCTCGGCCAGCTGGCCGTCGCGATTTCCCACGTGGCGGAGAACACCCACCTGATCGAGGAGCTGGTGAACAAGGCCGCGGAGCACGAACGCTTCCGCATCTCGCTCGACATCCACGACGCCACCCTCCAGCCCTACATCGGCCTGAAACTGGGCCTGGATGCGCTGCTGCGCGAGGCCCGGGGCAACCCGGTGGAAAACACCATCGAGGAGCTGCTCGCACGGGCGGAGGCCACGATCCGCGACCTGCGCGGTTTCGCCACCGGCATACGGGAGCGGGCACCGATTTCGGGCGAGTCGCTGGTGAAGGCGGTGCGCGAGCAGGCGGAACGGTTCCAGCGCTACTACGGCGTCCGCGTCCAGGTCGAATGCGACGAGAACCTGTTCGTGGGCCCGCCGATCGCCTCCGAAGCCTACCGGATGATCAGCGAAGGGCTCAGCAACGTGATGCGGCACACCACCGCGCGAAGCGCGTTCGTCCGCCTCAACCGGAATGCGGAGGGCCTGCGCCTGGTGATCGCCAACGACGCATGGGGAGAACAGGGCAGGCGTGCACCCTTCACGCCGCGCTCGATCAATGCGCGGGCGATCTACCTGGGCGGCTCGAGCTTCGTCGAGTATGGCGACGACGGCCGTGCCGCCGTCCACGTGACGATCCCGGCCTAGCGATGCGTCCCTCGGCGACCGATAAAAAGCAACCGGATCCCATCCGCGTGATGCTGGTGGACGACCACCGCAGCGTCATCTGGGGCCTGCAGCGCCTGATCGACGGGGAGATGCCGCGCATGCGCGTCGTCGCAACCGTGCACAGCGCGAACGAAGCGTCGGCGTTCCTCGAGCGGGAGCAGGTCGACGTGATCCTGCTCGACCTCGACTTGGGCAGCACCAGCGGCATCGACGCCATTCCCGAGCTGCTGGCGCGCTCCAAGGCGCGCATCCTGATCCTCACGGGAATGCGCGACCAGGCGATGCACGACCGCGCGGTGCTGGCAGGGGCCTCGGGGGTGATCGGCAAGGAGAATTCCGCCGAGACGATCCTCAAGGCGATCGTCAAGGCCTACGAGGGCGAGCTCTGGCTGGACCGCGAGGCCACGGGCCGGATCTTCGTCGAGCTTTCCCGCCGTGAGCAGGCCCCCGCGGTGGACCCGGAACAGGAGCGCCTGGAAACCCTTACCGCGCGGGAGCGCCAGATCGTGGTCGAGATGGCGAGCGATGCGGCCGCGACGCCGCGCGCCATCGCCTCGAAGCTGTGCATCAGCGAGCACACGCTGCGCAATCACCTCACCTCGATCTACGACAAGCTCGGGGTTGCCGGCCGGCTCGAGCTCTGGGCGCTCGCTGGAAGGCACGGCCTGAACCGCAAACCGGCCTGAGCCGCCCTTCAGCCTACCCAGGCGCGGGCGTTGCGGAACATGCGCATCCACGGCGAATCCTCGCCCCATTCCGCCGGGTGCCAGGACATCGCGACCGTGCGGAACACGCGCTCGGCGTGCGGCATGATCACCGTGAAGCGGCCGTCCGGTGTCGTGAGCGACGTGATGCCCCCGGGCGAGCCGTTCGGGTTGTAGGGATACACCTCGGTGGGCTTGCCCCGGTTGTCGACATAGCGCGCCGCAACTAGGAAGCGCGCGGCATCGAGGTGCGCCTTGTCCCGGAACGTGGCCTTGCCCTCGCCGTGCGCGGTCACGATGGGAATGCGGCTGCCTTCCATGCCGGCAAAGAGGATCGACGGCGACTTCTGGATCTCGACCAGCGTGAGGCGCGCCTCGTATTGCTCCGAGAGGTTCCTCTCGAAATGCGGCCAGTTCTGCGCGCCTGGGATGATCGAGATGAGGTTGCCCATCATCTGGCAGCCGTTGCACGAGCCCAGCGCGAACGAGTCGGGGCGGTTGAAGAACGCCTCGAACTCGGCGCGCGCGCGTGAATTGAAGAGGATCGACTTGGCCCAGCCCTCGCCCGCTCCCAGCACGTCGCCGTAGCTGAAGCCGCCGCAGGCCGCGAGCCCCTTGAAGTCCGCGAGCTTCACGCGCCCGGCGATGATGTCGCTCATGTGCACGTCCACCGCCGCGAAGCCCGCGCGGTCGAACGCCCCGGCCATCTCGTTCTGGCTGTTCACGCCCTGCTCGCGAAGGATCGCTACTCTCGGGCGCACGCCCTTCGCGACATACGGTGCGGCGATGTCCTCGTCCGGCGCGAAAGTGAGCTTCGCATTGAGCCCCGGGTCGCCTTCGTCGAGGATGCGCTCGTGTTCCTGGTCCGCGCAGAGGGGGTTGTCGCGCATCCGCTGGATGTGGTGCGTGACTTCGGACCAGGCGCGGTGCAGGTCGGAGCGCTTCTCATCCAGAATCGCCTTGCCGTTCAGCACGAGGCGCACGCGTCCATCGGCGTTGGCATGACCAACGACCTGCGATTCCTTCGAGAGGCCCGCGGCGCGAAGCTTCGCCATCACCGCGTCGCGCTCGGCACGGCGCACCTGCAGGAGCGCGCCCAGCTCTTCGTTGAAGAGCGCGGACAGCACACGATCGCCGATGTCGCCTGCGAGCGCGTCCGTCTGGCGCTCGTGGCCATCGACATCGAGGCCCTTCGCGTCGAAGGCGAGGTTGTCGAGGTAGAGCGTGACGCCCGTGCGGCCGGCGAAGGCCATCTCGCAGGCGGCGGCGAAGAGCCCGCCGTCCGAACGGTCGTGGTAGGCGAGCAGCTTGCCCGCGGCGTTGAGCTCCTGGATCGCGGCGAAGAAGGCCGAGAGCTTGCCCGGGTCGTCGAGGTCGGGGGCGGTGTCGCCGAGCTGCGAATGGACCTGTGCGAGCGCCGATCCACCGAGCCGGTTCTTCCCGGCGCCCAGGTCGACCAGCACGAGCTCGGTTTCGCCGACATCGGAGCGCATCTGTGGCGTCAACGTGCGCCGCGCGTCGGTCACGCGCGCGAAGGCCGAGACGATGAGCGAGAGGGGCGCGGTGACGGCCTTGTCCTCGCCGGTGGCCATGTCCTTCCACGTGGTGCGCATGGACATCGAGTCCTTGCCCACGGGAATCGAGATGCCGAGCGCGGGGCACAGCTCCATCCCGACGGCGCGCACGGTGTCGAAGAGCGCGGCGTCCTCGCCCGGGTGACCTGCGGCGCACATCCAGTTGGCCGAGAGCTTCACGTCGCCCAGCTTCTCGATCGGCGCCGCGGCGATGTTGGTGATCGCCTCGCCCACCGCCATGCGGCCCGAGGCGGGACCGTCGATGAGTGCCAGCGGCGTGCGCTCGCCGATCGCCATCGCCTCGCCCTGGTACGTCTTGAAGCCGAACGTGGTCACCGCGCAGTCGGCGACGGGAACCTGCCACGGGCCCACCATCTGGTCGCGCGCGCACAGCCCCCCCACGGTGCGGTCGCCGATCGTCACGAGGAAGGTCTTGTCCGCCACGGTGGGCAGGCGCAGCACGCGATAGCAGGCGTCTTTGAGATCGATGCGGCGCGTGTCCAGCGGTGCGAGCTTCGGGGACTTGCGCTTCACGTCGCGATGCATGCGCGGCGGCTTTCCGAGCAGCACCTCGAGCGGCATGTCGACCGGCTTGTTCCCGAAAAGCGGGTCCTCGACCACGAGCTGGTGGTCCTCACGCGCCTCGCCCACGACCGCGAAGAGGCAGCGCTCGCGCT
Organism: uncultured Pseudomonadota bacterium; assembly: GCA_946885905.1. The sequence goes on from CAMPHL010000192.1 coordinate 5,598, forward strand.
CGCACAGGCGCGAGAAGTCCGCCAGGCGCGAGCGGTCGATCGCCAGCACGTAGCGCTCCTGCGACTCGTTGGACCAGATCTGCATCGGCGTCATCCCGGGCTCTTCGTTCGGGATCTCGCGCAGGTCGAATGTCGCGCCCACGCCGCCGGAATGGGCGAGCTCCGGGAACGCGTTCGACAAGCCGCC
>CAMPHL010000193.1 GCA_946885905.1 uncultured Pseudomonadota bacterium
CAGGATCGCGCAGCGGGCGATGCGCAAGCCCCTCTTCCACGCCGGGATGAAGGTCCGCGCGGGCGATGCCGACGCGCTGGTCCCGGGCGTTGCGCACCCGACCGCGCGCGTGATCGAGGCGGGGATGCTCACCATCGGCCTCGCCGACGGCATCCGCACGCCATCTTCTTTCTTCCTCATGGCGCTGGAGGACCGGGTGCTGCTCTACGCCGATTGCGCGGTGAATCCCGATCCGGATGCCGATGCCCTGGCCGACATCGCGCTCGCTTCCGCGGCAAGCTGGCGCGCGCTCATGGATGACCCGCCGCGGGTGGCGATGCTTTCCTTCTCGACGAGGGGCAGCGCTTCGCACCCGCACGTGACCAAGGTGCAACAGGCCACGGCCCTCGCGCTGCAGCGCGAGCCGGGCCTCGCGATAGACGGCGAGTTGCAGGCCGATGCGGCGCTCATCCCGCGCGTGGCCGAGAAGAAGGTACCTGGTGCGAGCCCTTCCGCCGGCCGCGCCAACGTCCTCGTCTTCCCCGATCTGGACGCCGGCAACATCGCCTACAAGCTCACCCAGCACCTCGCCGGAGCCCGCGCGATCGGCCCCATCCTCCAGGGCTTCGCCAAGCCCATCAGCGACCTCTCCCGCGGCGCCACGGCCGACGACATCGTCGCCACGGCCGCCGTCCTGCTGGCCATGGGCAGGTAAAAAATCTGGTGTCAGACACCGTTTATCAGGATCCTGATAAACGGTGTCTGACACCAGATTTTTTACCTGCAGTCCTTCGACCTCCCGGCTGCCTCGAGGTACGCGATGAGATCCGTGCGTTCCTGCTTGTCGTCGATGCCGGCGTAGCCCATGGCAGTGCCGGGGACGACTTTCATGGGGTCGGCGAGGAAACGCTCGAGGGTGGCCTTGTTCCAGACGAGGCCGGAGCGTTTCATTGCGGGGGAGTAGTCGAAGCCGGGGACGGTGCCGGCGCGGCGGCCGATGAGGCCGCAGTGCCGGGGGCCGGCGCGGTCCTGCGCGAGCGAATGGCAGCCCGCGCAGCGCTCGTAGATCTTCTCGCCCGCCTGCGGATTCGGGGCGGCGCTCGCGGCACCCACTGCCACCCCGAGCGCAAGCGCGAAGAAAAGGCCAGGTAGCCGCATCAGGAGACGAACGCCCCAGGCACCGGGGCCTCGCCCACGGCATTGCGCAGGATCGCCCAGTGCATCGCTTCGTCGCCCAGGATGCTCGCCGCCGCTTTCGCAAGGTCGCGGTTGCCGAATACGGGCACCGCGCCCAGGTACGCGCTCACCGCACCCTTCTCGAGCGAGGCGGCGAACCTGAGCACGTCGGCCTGCGACTTGAGCTTCTCCGTGGGAAACGTGTACTTCGCCTTCGCGGCCACCGGGCTCCCACCCAGCTTGCCCACGGTCTTCGCGAGCACGTCCGCATGTTCCTTGTGGTGGCCCTGGAAAGTCACGGCGAGGTCGAGCACCGGCTTCTGCAGCAGGCCCGACTCCGCGCCCACCTGGTAGGCGGCGATCGCCTCGAGCTCGGCGGCGAGCGCGGTATTGAGGATGCGCACATCGGACTCGGTGCTGCCGCCCGCGCTCTTCGCGGCGAGGACGTCGCGGCCGGCGAGCAGCGCCACCGCGGTTCCGGAAAGGATGAGGCCCGACTGGCCGAGGAAGGCGCGGCGCGCGGCCACGGGATCGTCGATGCGGGCGAGGGCGAGGAAGGACATTTTCGTGCTCCTTGGATGGGTTGTACCCATCGGATGAGCCCCCGCGAGCGCGCGTTACGGCCCACGCCTAAAATAAGGTTGAAACGCGGCGAGGGCCCCGCGCATCCAATGCCCGATGACCCTCCGGAGGCACTTCCCATGTCGGCCCTGCCGGCTATCGCCAAGACGACCGACCTTCCCGATTCCGAGCTGGCGCAACGCGCCCGCGCGGGCGACAAGCAGGCGATCGAGCACCTCATCCGCAGGTACAACCGCAAGCTCTATCGAACCGCGCGCGCGATCCTGCGCGACGACGCCGAGGCCGAAGATGCCGTCCAGGACGCCTACATCCAGGCCATCCGCGGCCTCGCGAGCTTCCGCGGCGATTCGAGCCTCGGCACCTGGCTCACCCGCATCGCGGCCAACGAGGCGCTCATGCGGCGTCGGCGCAACGCCCGACGCGCAGAGGTCATCCCCCTGCGCGACGACGGAGAGTCGCTGATGGAAGAGATCCCGGGCGAAGAAGCCGCCACTCCCGAGCGCGAGGCGATGGGCAACCAAGTACGCTCCCTGCTCGAGAAGCAGATCGACGCCCTGCCCGACCTCTACCGCGCGGTCTTCGTGCTGCGTGCCGTCGAGGAGCTGAGCGTCGAGGAAACGGCGCTCGCGCTCGGCCTTCCCGAAGCGACCGTGCGGACGCGCTACTTCCGCGCCCGCGCCCTGCTGCGCACCGCGCTCGAACGCCGCGTGGACGACACCTTGCGCGACACGTTCGCTTTCGACGGCGAGCGCTGCGACCGGATCGTCGCCGGAGTCCTGGCCCGGCTGGGCTGATCAGGCCTCGTCGCGGCGCGCACGGCCGCAAACTGGGCCAGGCCCGGCGTCTTCGGCGATAGCAGGCAGGCCCTCCGCCGCGCGCGAAACAGCAGGAATCGGCAAGCCGGGGATCAATCCCCTCGTGCCTCGAGCGGCTGGTAGTCCCGCGGCGCCGGACCCGAGTAGAGCGTGAGCGGCCGGATCAGGATGTTCGACTCCATCTGCTCCATCACCTGGACCGCCCACCCGGGCACGCGACCGATGGCGAAGATCGGAACGAAAAGGTCGTTGGGGATGCCGTTCAGGTAATAGACGACGCCGGCATAGAAGTCGACGTTCACGTTCACGCCGTGGCGCGCGTACGGCTTCATCGCTTCGACCAGGGCGGCCAGGATCTGGTACCACTTCGGCTCGCCCATCTCGATCGAGAGCTTCTCCACGCCCGCCCGCATGTGGCGCGCGCGCGGGTCCTCGGCCTTGTACACGCGGTGGCCGAACCCCATGATCGCCTCGCGGTTCGCGCGCTTGGCCTTCACGTACTCGGCGGCTTTCGAGGGCTCGCCCACCTCCTGGGCCATCTTCATCACGTTCTCGGCGGCCCCGCCGTGCGCCGGGCCCGAGAGCGCCGCGATCGCCGCCGTCACCGCCGCGTGCAGGTTCGCGTCCGTGCCCGCGACCACGCGAGCGGTGAAGGCCGAGGCGTTGGACCCATGCTCGGCGTGCAGGATCATGTCGATGTCCATGAGCCGCGCGGCATCGGCGGACGGCTTCTTGCCCTGCAGCATCCAGAGGAAGTTGGCGGCGTGCGCGAGCGATGGATCCGCCGCCACGGGCCTGCGCCCGTTGCGGATGTGCTCGTGGGCGGCCACGATCATCGGCACCTGCGAGGTGAGCCGGATGCCCTTGCGCACCATCGCGGCCTGCGAATTGCCCGCGGTCTCGGGATCGAAGGCGGCCAGCGCCGACGTGGCGGTGCGCAGCACGTCCATCGGGTGCGCGGCCTTCACGTGCTCGATCACCTGCAGGACCGCGGGCGGGAGCGTGCGCGCGGCCTTCAATTCCGCCGTGAACGCGTCCAGCTCGCGCTTCTTCGGCAGCTCCCCGTGGAAAAGCAGATAACAGGTTTCCTCGAACGTGGAGCCCTGCGCGAGGTCGTGGATGGAATAGCCGCGATAGCGCAGCTCGCCGGCCTTTCCGTCGATGTCGCACACGCGCGAACGGTCGAAATAGACGCCGTTCAGGCCGCGGTGGATCTGCACCTTTTTGTCTTCGTCCATTGGCATATACTGTTCCGAAATCCGAGAATTTTCCATCCGTTTTCCGTTAGGAGCCCCCATGAACGACATGGCGCGCGGAGACCGCAAGGTCGTATCCGGCAAGGTGAAGATGACGCCCTCCGAGGCGCTGGTCGAGACGATGGTCGCGCAGGGCGTGACCGACATCTTCGGCATCGTCGGCTCCGCCTACATGGACGCGCTGGATATCTTTCCGGCGGCGGGCATCCGCTTCATTCCGGTGGCCCACGAGCAGGGTGCGGTCCACATGGCCGACGGCTATTCGCGCGTGTCCGGGCGACACGGCGTCTGCATCGGGCAGAACGGCCCCGGCGTGACCAACTTCGTGACCGGTGTCGCAGCGGCGTACTGGGCACATTCGCCGGTTGTCGTGATCACCCCGGAGACGGGCTCGGTTTCGATCGGCCTCGGCGGCTTCCAGGAGACCGAGCAGCTGCCGATCTTCTCCAAGATCACCAAGTACCAGGGCCACGTGATGAACCAGAAGCGCATGGCCGAGATCACCGCGCGCTGCTTCGACCGCGCGATGCTGGACATGGGCCCCACGCAGCTCAACATCCCGCGCGACTTCTTCTACGGCGACATCGAGGCCGAGATCCCGCAGCCGATCCGCATCGGCCGTGGCGCGGGTGATGCGGCAGCGCTGGACGAAGCGGCGAAGCTCCTCGCCGCGGCGAAATTCCCCGTGATCCTCTCGGGCGGCGGCGTGATCATGGCCGAGGGCATGAAGGAAGCCATCGCGCTCGCCGAGCTCCTGCACGCGCCGGTGGCCTCGAGCTACCTGCACAACGATTCCTTCCCCGCATCGCATCCGCTCTGGGTCGGCCCGCTGGGCTACCAGGGCTCGAAGGCGGCGATGAAGCTGATCTCGAAGGCGGACGTGGTGCTGGCCCTGGGCACGCGCCTGGGCCCCTTCGGCACGCTGCCGCAGTACGGCATGGAGTACTGGCCGAAGAACGCGAAGATCATCCAGATCGACGCGGATGCGCACATGCTGGGACTGGTGAAGACGATCTCGGTCGGCATCTGCGGCGACGCGCGCGAGGCGGCCGGCGCGCTCGCGGTGCGCCTGGTGAGCACGCCGATGGCGGCGCAGCAGAACAAGGCCGAGCGCGATTCGCAGATCAAGGCCGAGAAGGCCGCGTGGGAGAAGGAGCTCGAGGGCTGGACGCACGAGACCGACCCCTATTCGGTCGAGATCTCGAAGGGCGTCTCGGCCATGCATCCGCGACAGATGCTGCGCGCGCTCGAGCGCGCCATGCCCAGGGGCGCGATGGTCTCCACCGACATCGGCAACATCTGCTCGGTGTCGAATTCCTACCTGCGCTTCGACGAGCCGCGCTCGATGCTGGCGGCGATGAGCTTCGGCAACTGCGGCTACGCCTTCCCGGTGGCCTGCGGCGCGAAAGTCGCCCGCCCCGACCGTCCCGCCATCGCCTACGTGGGCGACGGCGCGTGGGGCATCTCCTTCAACGAGATGCTCACCTGCGTGCGCGAGAAGATCGGCGTGACCGTGGTGGTCTTCAACAACGGCCAGTGGGGCGCGGAAAAGAAGAACCACGTGGACTTCTACTCGCGCCGCTACCAGGGCGTGGAGCTGGAGAACCCGAGCTGGGCCGCCGTCGCGAGATCGTTCGGTTGCGAGGGTGTCGTGGTCGACAAGGTGGGCGATGTCGGCGGGGCGCTGCAGGAGTCGGTCAAGCGCCAGGCCGAGGGCAAGACGACCATCATCGAGATGATGGTCACGAAGGAGCTGGGCGATCCGTTCCGGCGCGATGCGCTATCGAAGCCCGTGCGGCATCTGGAGAAATACAAGCAGTTCGTCTAAAAAATAGGGCTCCCGCCGGCGCGGGAGCGACAACAGGAGGAAGACAATGAAAAGCAGTCGCTGGAGCTTCTCCGCAGTCGCGTTCGCAGCCGCCACACTCCTCGCCTCGGGCATCGCGTTCGCCCAG
>CAMPHL010000194.1 GCA_946885905.1 uncultured Pseudomonadota bacterium
CTGTCCGGCCCACTCCGCGGAAGTTGAAGCGCCACGTCGCGAAGCTCGCCTCGGCGTAGACCTTGGCGAGCGTGGTGATCACCTTGTTGTCCATCGTCCCGCCGTAGAGCGGGTGCGGATGGGCGATCACGGCGATGCCGCGCGGCGAATCCGGCGTGGCGACGGCGCACTCGATGCTGCCGGCTGCGCCCTCGACCAGGATGCGTGCTGGGGCGTCACGCATCGATCGGCCCTAAATGCGCAGGCGCTCGACAATGCGCCCGTTCACCAGGTGCTCGTCGATGATCTCGTCGATGTCCTTCTCGTCCACGTACGTGTACCAGACCTCCTCGGGATACACGACCATGACCGGACCTTCCTCGCAGCGATCCATGCAGCCGGCCTTGTTGATGCGCACCTTGCCGTGGGCATGCAGGCCCAGCTCCTTCATGCGCTTCTTGGCGTACTTCTGCATCGCCTCGGCGCCGTGGCACGCGCAGCAGTTCTCCGGCGCGTCGCGCTTGTTGAGGCACATGAAGACGTGATGCTTATAGAAGGGCATTCGAATGGGAAACGCGGGACCTTGGCGGGGACGCAGGAAGAAACCGGCGAATTCGGGCTTCCCCACTCCTATATTGTATCGGCATGCGCACGCTAAAGATCGCGACCTTCAACGTGAACGGCATCGGCACGCGCGAGCAACATTTGCTCGAGTGGCTGCGCAAGGAATCTCCCGACGTCGCGTGCCTCCAGGAACTGAAGGCGATCGACCAGCGCTTCCCCGCCAAGGCCCTCGCCGACGTCGGCTACGGGTCGATCTGGCACGGCCAGCAGTCCTGGAACGGCGTGGCGATCCTCGCCAAGGACGAAAAGCCCGTCGAGACGCGGCGCGGCTTGCCGGGCGATCCGGACGACACGCACAGCCGCTACATCGAGGCGGCCGTGAAGGGTATCGCCGTGGGTTGCCTGTACCTGCCGAACGGCAATCCGCAGCCGGGCCCCAAGTTCGACTACAAGCTGCGCTGGATGGATCGGCTGCTCGCCTACGCGAAGGTGTTGTACTCGAGCGGCTTGCCGGTGGTCCTGGCCGGCGACTTCAACGTGGTGCCGACGGACGAGCTCGACGTCTACAACCCGCGCTCGTGGAAGAAGGACGCCCTGTTCCAGCCGGCGCCGCGCGAGCGCTATCGCCAGCTATTGGCGCAGGGATGGGTGGATTCCATCCGGCACCTGCACCCCGAGGAGAAGATCTTCACGTTCTGGGATTACTTCCGCCAGCACTGGGAGCGCGATGCCGGGCTGCGCATCGACCACCTGCTGCTGAACGAGACGCTCGCGCCCAGGCTCTTGCGCGCCGGCGTCGACCGTTGGGTGCGCGGGCTCGAGAAGGCGAGCGACCATGCGCCGACGTGGATCGAGATCGAAGCTCCCACGGACGACGGGGAAGTCAGTTCCACCGTTGCGTCGCCCCGCCGAGCGAAAACCGCCCCGCGCCCAAAAGCGCCACCGCGAGCGCGCCGAAGAGGAACATGAACTGCACTTCCAGGAGGAGCCCGCCGTGGCCCTCGACCTGGAAGATGTGCCCCCAGTGTCCCAGCACCAGCGCCACGGCCATGTTGGCGGCGACGAGCAGCGCCCCCACGCGCGCCCACCAGCCGAGGATCAAGAGCAGCGGCGCGATGACCTCGCCCGCGTAAACGAGATAGCCGATCGCCGCCGGAAGGCCCGCACGCGCGAGCGACGTGGCCACGTCGCCCAGCCCGAAGCGAAGCTTCGCGATGCCGTGCAGGAGGATGAGGACGCCGATTACGACGCGGAGGACGAGCTTGCCGGCGTCTTCGGCCTTCATGGCCGGTTCGACCGCGCGCCAGGCGGCCGGTTGCCGCGCTTTATTCTCCCGACTCCCGACTCGCTCTGGACGCCTGCCGGTGCAGCAAGCCGGACGCGAAGAAGGAGTCGGGGATCGGAGGTGTTCGGGAAACGCTACCGGTACTTGATGGTGCAGCCGTATGGCGCCGTGGAGGCGACCGAAACGGGCTTGCCGGCCTTGAGCTCCTCGAGCGCGGCGGCCACGTAGTTCTTCGAGGTCTTCACGTCGGCCGGGTTGGTCGAGCGCTTGTCGTCGATCGCGCCGTTGTAGACGACCTTGCCGGAGGGATCGATGATGTACATGTGTGGCGTCGTCTTGGCGCCGTATGCCAGGCCCATCGTGCCAGGTTCGTCCACGAGATAGCGCGCGGGCTGCGCGCCGAATTTCTTCAGCTGCTCGCCGAGCGGGCCCGGGTCGGTCCAGTCCGAGTGACCCTTGTTGGTGGAATTCACCGCGAGCCATACGACGTCGCCGCCGTACTTCTTCTGCAGCGCCTGCATGTTGCCGCTGTTGTAGTGCTTCATCACGAACGGGCAGCCGAAGTTGTGCCATTCGAGGACGACGGTCTTGCCCTTGTAATCCTCGAGCTTGGCGGGCTTGCCGTCGAGGTCTGTCACGGTGAACGAGGGCGCCGGCTTCCCCACCACCGCGGAGGCGAGGGCGGCGGCGCTGAACAGGCTCGTGGCGGCGAGTGTGGCGAGGCGCTGCATGGCGGACTCCTTGGATCAGCGTTGGGTGATGGCGGTGGCGGGCTTCGACGAGGGCAGCTTCGAGATCTCGTCCAGGACGATGGTGGCGGTGAGGACTTCGGGGAGCAGCCGCGGCCGGGCTTCGCCGGGGAGATAGAGCGCGTAGACGGGGATGGCGTTGCGTCCGAGCTCCGAGAGCGTCGCGGTGATCCTGGGGTCCTGGCGCGTCCAGTCGGCACGCAATCCCACCACCTGGCGGTCGGCGAATGCGGACACGACCGCGGCGTTGTTCAGCGCCACGCGCTTGTTCACCTGGCAGGTGACGCACCACGCGGCGGTGAAGTCCACGAACACGGCCTTGCCCTGGGCGGAGAGCTCGGCCACTTTTTCGGGCGACCAGTCCTGCCAAGCGATCTCGCCCGGCTTGGCAGACGCGGAGCTCGCGTTGGCCGCGGCCTGCGGCGCGGGCCAAGCCACGGCGATGCCTGCGGCAGCGAGCAGGACCGCCACCGCCGCGCGCCAGGGACCAGGCGAGTGCTCGAAGCGGCCGTACATCCACGCCGCCATGGCGATGAGCACGAGGCCGGCGAGCATCGCGAGCACCGCGTCGTTGCCCGACTGGGCGCCCAGCACCCAGGTGAGCCAGGCGACCGTCGCGTAGAGGGGGAAGGCCAGCACCTGCTTGAAGGTTTCCATCCATGCGCCGGGCTTCGGCAGCTTGCGAAGCAATGCGGGAAAGTGCGCCAGCAGCAGCACGGGCAGCGCCATGCCGGCGCCGAGCAGCGCGAAAACCGCCAGCGCGCTCGCGGCCGACTGCGTGAGCGTGAAGCCCACGGCCGCGCCCATGAAGGGCGCCGTGCACGGCGTGGCCACCACCGAGGCCAGCACGCCCGCGAGGAACGCGTCGGCATAGCGTCCGCTCGCGGAGACGTTGGAAGTCATCGACTGGGCGAAGGCGCCCCACTCGAACACACCGGAGAGGTTGAGCGCGAGGACGAAGAAGAGCGCGGCGAGCAGCATCACCACGGCCGGAGACTGCAGCTGGAAGCCCCACCCGAGCTGCGTCCCGCCTGCGCGCAGCGCGAGCATGATTCCCGCGAGCGCGAGGAACGACACCAGCACGCCGGCGGAGAAGATCCATCCCTGCAGGCGCATCGCGCGCGCATCGCCGTGGGCATGCTCGACGAAGCCCATCACCTTGATGCCGAGCACCGGGAAGACGCAGGGCATGAGGTTCAGGAGGATCCCGCCGACCAGCGCGAACCCGAGGGCGACCCACGTGCTGCCCTCCACGCTCGATGAGCTCGTGCCTGGTGGCGGCTGGCTCGTGCTCGCCGCGGCGGCGGGAAGCGCTGCGACCATGGGCGCGTCGACCGCCATCGCCTTGCGCGGGTTGCCGGGCCAGCCCGAGTCGGAGACGGCGACTCCCTTCACCTCGGTCACGCCCGCAAGCGGCGGCTCCGCGAGCTTCATCTCGATGCGCAGCGCGTTGCCCTCGCGCGTGAGCTTCTGCGGCGCGGCCGGCTCGATCAGGAGCTCGCGCTCGGGGAAGAACGACACCTTTTGTGGAAGCCCGGCGCCTGCGGGCGGGACCAGGCGTACGACCAGCGACTTGCCCTGCATCGCCGACTCGAATTTCCATCCCGAGGGGTCGAACGGCTGCTGGGCGCGCGCGCGCTCGAAGTGGATCGCTTTCTTCGGATCGACCGGGCCTTCGGCGGCCGCCACCGCGAGCGTGAGGTCGAGCTCGCCTTTCTCGGGGATGCAGATGTCCTTGCACACCAGCCATTCGGCCTTCGCCTTCACGGGATACCTGCCCGGCGCGGTCCCGGGCGCGGGCGTGACGTCGGAGACGAGCAGCACCTCGTCCTCGTAGCCGTAGTTGAGCAGCGGGCCCACGGGAAGCGGCTTCGGATACGGCCACTGGATCCCGCCGGCTTTCCAGCCCTGCGGCAGCTCCCACTGGATCTTCGTCGGAAGCCCGGAGTCGCCGGGGTTCTTCCAGTACGTGTGCCAGTGGTCGGCCATCCGAAGCCTCAAGCCCACCGCGGAGGCCTTGCCCGCCTGCATGGCCTCGCGCTCCGCGAGCAGCTCGGCCTCGACGTGCTCGGTCTTCACCACCGGCCCCGCCGTGGCAAGGAAAGTGGCGAGCAGCGCGGCCAGGCCGATAAGTCGTTGGACCATCACGTAAAATGCTCGCCCATGCTCTGGGTGAAATCGTTCCACATCGTATTTGTCGTAGCGTGGTTCGCGGGGCTATTTTATCTCCCCCGGCTGTTCGTCTATCACGCCCTGGCAGACGACACCGCCTCGCGCGAGCGGTTCAAGGTGATGGAGCGCAAGCTCTATCGCGGGATCATGACGCCGACGATGGTGCTTACGCTCGCCACGGGGCTGTGGATGTGGCTGGGCTACGGGATCACGGGAGGCTGGTTGCACGCCAAGGTCGCCCTGGTCGTACTGCTCGTCGCCTACCACTTCTGGCTCGGCCACTACGTGCGTGCGTTCGCGCACGGCCAGAACTCGCGCACGCACGGGTTCTACCGCTGGATCAACGAGCTTCCGCTCGTCCTGCTGCTCGCGATCGTGGTCCTGGTCGTGGTGAAACCCTTCTGAACGATGGTGTCAGACACCGTTTTTCAAGGAATGGAACGATAAATGGTGTCTGACACCGTTCATGACTTCTTCGCGCCGTGCCCGCGCGGCCTGGCGCAGCCGCTCGCGCAGGAGCTGGCGCTGCTGGGCGCCGGGGAGTGCGGCGTAGCGGAGGCGGGCGTCTCGTTCAAGGCGCCACTCGCGTTCATGTATGTCGCCAACCTGCATTCGCGCATCGCGAGCCGCATCCTGTGGCGGCTGGGGCGCTTTCCGTACAAGAAGGAAGACGACATCTACGCCGGCGCCAAGGCGATCCGGTGGCCCGACTACTTCCTGCCCGAGCGCACCTTCAAGGTCGAGACCAATGCGCACCGCAGCCCCCTCAAGAGCCTCGACTTCGTGACGCTGCGCGTGAAGGACGCGATCGCGGATGGCTTCCGCGAGTCGATCGGGCGGCGGCCCTCGGTGTCCTCGCGCGAGCCGGACGTGCGCGTGCACGCCTTCCTCGACGCGAACGCCTGCACGCTCTACCTCGACACCACCGGCGAGCCGCTCTTCAAGCGCGGGCGGCGCGACCACGTGGGCGAGGCGCCGCTCAAGAAGAACCTCGCCGCCGGGATCCTGC
>CAMPHL010000195.1 GCA_946885905.1 uncultured Pseudomonadota bacterium
GACCCGGCGCGCGAGGTCACCGCCCGTTTCGCGCGCCGGGTCGAAGTAGTCGAGCGCCTTGGTCATGATGAGGTAGGTGTTCGCGTCGAAGGCCTGCGCGAACTTGTCGCCCTGGTAGCGCAGGTACGACTCGATCTCGAACTCGACGTCGTAGTTGAACCCGTACTCGCCGCGCTTCACCTCGCGCCCGAACTTCTCGTGCAGCAGGTCCTCCGAAAGGTACGTGATGTGGCCCAGCATCCGCGCGAGCTTCAGGCCCCGCGCGGGGATGGCGCCGTGCGCGCGGAAATTGCCGCCGTGGAAGTCGGGATCCGACACGATCGCCATGCGCGCCACGTCGTTGAAGGCGATGTTCTGCGTGGAAAGCCGCGAGGCCGCGGCGATCACGAACGCGTGGCGGATGCGCTCGGGGAAGTCGAGCGTCCACTGCATCGCCTGCATGCCGCCGAGCGACCCGCCGATCGCCGCCGCCAGCTTCTGGATGCCGAGGCGGTCCATGAGGCGAGCCTGGGAAGCGACCCAATCCTCCACGGTGACCAGCGGGAAGCTCGCCCCGTACGGTTGGCCGGTGGCGCGATCGATGGAGGTGGGCCCCGTGGAGCCGTGGCAGCCGCCGAGATTGTTCACGCCGATCACGAAGAAGCGCTCGGTGTCGATCGGCTTGCCCGGCCCGATCATGTTGTCCCACCACCCGACCTTCTTCGGATCGTCGGCGTAATAGCCGGCCACATGGTGGTTGCCCGAGAGCGCGTGGCAGACCAGCACCGCGTTGGATTTGTCGGCGTTCAGCGTCCCGTACGTCTCGTAGACGAGCTCGTACGAGGCGAGCGTCTTGCCCGCCCTGAGGATCAGCGGCTCGAGGAAGCCCGCGCGCTGCGGCGTCGCGGCCCCCACCGAGCGAGTGTCGATGTCGCCCATAAAAACAAAAAACCCGGACGGCTGGATGCGCGTGTCGGGTTTTGAGGGGCCGCCACTCGCTTTAGCCGCATTTATTAGGCGCCCGCAAGCTGAGCTCAAATCGGCGCCGAGGCAGGCATTGTAAGCCTTCGGGCCGCACCCAACAACATGGAGCCCGTGGAACACGCCTTCGCCTCCGCGGGGCGCCGCGGCGAAAGGGCGCTAGAGTACCGGGCGATGAGCCCAAGCAACCGCCGCAGCACCGAGCCCCCGATCGTCCTCGACGGGGCGCGCGTCCTTGAATTCGCCCCGTTCGACGAGCAATTGCAAAGGGCGGGCGTCTCCGCCGTCGTGGGCGGCATTGCGGTGGACAACACCGCGGGGCTCGTGATCGTGGAGGAGCTCGCCCAGGGGGGCCTCTTCCTCCTGGCGTGCAACCCGGATTGGGAAACGCTGGCCGGGGTCGGGGTCGCCGACGCGGCCGGCGCCAAGGCCCAAGCCGAGATCTCCTTCCCGGGCGTGGCCCGGCTCTGGCGCGAGCGCAGCCTCACCGAGGAGCAGCGCGCCGAGATCGAATCGACGCGCAGGTTCCTGCGCGACCTGATCGCCAGCGACCCCGACGCATGATGCTGCGCCGCTTCGCGGCCGAGGAGGAGGAGCGCTTCCGCCTCTCCCGCCAGCTCGCGCTCGCCGAGATCAACGCCCAGACCTTCTGGCTGGTCGCGGGGCTCGTCATGGCCTTCAGCTGGTGGGACTGGTACGTGGATCCCGACAACTGGTTGGCGGCATTCCTGGTCCGCTGCCTCGGCGCGGGCGTGATCATCGGCACGGGCGTGGTGCAGAAGGTTACCGGCCGCGTGGATTGGTCGGCGCGCATCGCGAAGGTGCGCTTCGCGGCCGGCACCGTGGCCGTCGCGTGCGCGCTGGCCCTGCTCGATCGAGGGTTTCTCGTGGGCATCGCCGGGCTCGTGGCGGTGATGTTGAGCGCCCCCTACACCGCCATCGATCGCCGCGACCTCGTCGTCATGAACGTGGCGCCGCTCTTCCTCATCGCCGTGATCATGGGGGCCGCGGGCCTCGACGGCTTCACGGTGATGAACTCCGCCGTCTTCATCGCCCTCGCCCTGCTCGTGAGCCTGCTGCTCGCGCGCGTCTTCGAGACCAGCAACCGCAGGGCCTTTGCCCTCGAGCAGCAGCTCAGCACCGAGGCTCGCACCGACGCATTGACCGGGCTGCCCAACCGGCGCTCGCTCGAGGAGGCCGCGACCTCGGAGGTGAAGCGGGGCACGCGCACGGGCTCGCCGCTCGCGGTGATCATCTGCGACATCGACCACTTCAAGCAGGTGAACGACCGCTACGGCCACGACGTGGGAGACCAGGTGCTGCGCACGGTGGCCGACACGCTTCGAACCGTGGCGCGTGAATCGGATGCGCTCGGCCGGTGGGGTGGGGAGGAGTTCCTGATGGTCCTTCCCGATACCGACGAGCGCGCCGCCTTCGTGGTCGCCGAGCGCATGCGAAAGGCGGTGGAGTCGGCTCCCATGCCCGTTCCGGGCCTCAAGGCCACGATCAGCCTGGGCGTGGCCGAGCTGCTTCGCGGCGGCTCCGAGCCCGAGCGCTGGCAGGAGGCGGTGCGCCAGGCCGACGACGCGATGTATCGCTCCAAGGCCGCGGGCCGCAACCGCGTGAGCTGGGCCGAGCGGCCCGTGCCGATCCGCTAGGCGGGGCCGCGCGACCGCCCGGAGACCCGATCAGGCGTTCAGCTTCTCGATCAGAGCGCGCATCCGGTCCGGCTCGTCGGTGCGCAGCAACCGGGCGACGATGGGGGCGATGTCCGGAATGCTGGTGGTGAGCACGCGCTGCTTCACGGCCAGCAGGTGGGCGGGGTGCATCGAGAAATTGCGCAACCCGAAGCCGAGCAGCATGCGCGTGAGCTCCACGTCGCCCGCCATCTCGCCGCACACGGCCACGGGCTTCTCGTTCTGCTGCGCGGTGCGGATCACCATCTGGATGAGGTTCAGCACCGCGGGGTGCAGCGGATCGTAGAGGTGCGCGACCCGGTCGTCCGCGCGGTCGATCGCGAGCGTGTACTGGATGAGGTCGTTGGTGCCGATCGAGAGGAAGTCGAGCTTGCGGATGAACATCGGCAGCGCCAGCGCCGCCGCCGGCACCTCGATCATCCCGCCCAGCGGGACGAACTCGTCGACCTTGACGTTCTCGACCTTGAGCTGCTCGCGCGCCATCGCGACCGCCGCCACCGCCTGGTTCAGCTCGTGCCAGGTGGTGAGCATCGGGATGAGGATCTGCACCTTGCCGTGGCGCGAGGCGCGCAGGATGGCGCGAAGCTGCGTGTTGAACACCCCGGGCTCGGCGAGGCAATAGCGGATCGCGCGCAGGCCGAGCGCCGGGTTGGTGGTCACGTAGTCCTGGCCGTCGAGGGCCTTGTCGGCGCCGATGTCGAGCGTGCGGATGGTGACGGGCAGCCCCTTCATCCCCTCGACCACGTCGCGATAGGCCTCGTACTGCTCGTCCTCGCCCGGCAGGTCGCGGCGATTCATGAACAGGAACTCGCTCCTGAACAGGCCCACGCCCGTGGCCCCGCTCGCCTTCACCTGCTCCACGTCCGAAGGCAGCTCGATGTTGGCCTGGAGCTGGATGGGCGTGCCATCCAGCGTCGAGGCGGGCGCCGTCCGCAGGCGCTTGAGCTTGTCGCGCTCGATGCGCGCCTGGTTCTGCTTGAGCCTGTACTCGGCGAGGACGTGCTTGTCGGGGTTGACGATCACCACGCCCTGGGTGCCGTCCACGATGACGAGCTCGTCCTCGCGGATGAGCGTGCGCGAATGGTGCAGCGCCACGATCGCGGGGATGTTCATCGAACGCGCGACGATCGCGGTGTGCGACGTGGCCCCCCCCAGGTCCGTGATGAAGGCGGCGAACGGGTGCTCGCGGAAGAGGATCACGTCGGCGGGCGACAGGTCGCGGGCCACGAGCACCGAGGCATCCTCGCGCACGGGCTTCATCGCCATGCGCCGCTGGGAGCCCTCGAGGGCGGCCAGCACGCGCTCGGCCACCTGGCGCACGTCGTCCTCGCGCTCGCGCAGGTACGGGTCCTCGATGTCGCCGAACTGGGCGAGCAATTCGTCGAGCTGGAGGCGCAACGCCCACTCGGCGTTGCAGCGCTGCTCGCGGATGATGTCGCGCGGCGCGACGCTGAATGCGTCGTCGTCGAGCAGCATCATGTGGACCTTCACGAACGGCGCCAGCTCCGCTGCCGGGCCGTGCCGCACGCTCTCGGTGAGGGCCTTCAGCTCGTCGCGGACCTCCTTCACCGCCCGGTCGTAGCGGCGCTGCTCGCGCTGCACGTCCGCGGCCGGGATCTCGTAGTGGTTCGCCTCGGCCGACATGCCGGCGAACAGGTGCGCCTGGCCGATGGCGATGCCTTCGGAGACGCCGATGCCGTGCATGGTGAAGCAGATCGAGGAGATCATCACTCCCCCTCGCCGAACTTGTCGGCGAAGAGCTTCTCGATCGCGTCGATCGCCTCGGCCTCGTCGGCGCCGTCGGCCTCGAGCTCCAGCGTGCTTCCGAGCCCCGCGGCCAGCATCATCACGCCCATGATGCTCTTGGCGTTCACGCGGCGGGCCTCGCGCGCGAGCCAGAGCTGCGACTTGAACGACGAGGCGACCTGGGTGAGCTTGGCGGAGGCGCGCGCGTGCAGTCCAAGCTTGTTCACGACCTTGAGCTGCTTCTTCTGCATCAGCCGCGGTGCTCCATGCGCACGATGCCCTCGCTCGCGCCGGCGACGGCCTTCCGGGCGAGCTCCTCGAGCGTGGAGTCCTCGCGGTGGCCGAGCGCCTTGATGAGCATCGGCAGGTTCACGCCCGAGATCCCTTCGACCTTCCCGGGCTGGAGCAGGCGCGCGCCGATGTTGGAGGGCGTGGCGCCGTAGATGTCGGTCATCACCAGCACGCCGCGCCCCTGGTCGAGGAAACGGATCAGGTCCTGCGCGACGGGCAGGATCTCGTCGGGGTCGTCGTGCACGGTCACTCCCACCTGGCGAAGGTAGAGCGGGCGCTTGCCGAGCACGTGGCTCGCCGAGTGGATGAGGGACTCGCCGAAAGCGCCGTGGGAAACGATCAGTATGCCGATCATGGGCCAATCTTATAATGTCCCCGTGGAAGCCAAGCCGCCCCGGCCGACCGAGATCAACCTGCACCAGGTTTCGCGCGTCCTCGACATCTCCTTCGACGACGGGCGCTCCTTTTCCCTGCCGGTCGAATACCTGCGCGTCTGCTCGCCCTCGGCCGAGGTGCGCGGCCACGGGCCCGGGCAGGAGGTGCTGCAGGCGGGCAAGCGCGAAGTGAACATCAGCGCCATCGACCCGGTCGGCATGTACGCGGTGAAGCTGGTATTCACCGACGGCCACGACACCGGGATCTATTCGTGGGAATACCTGTACGACCTTGGCATGAAGTACGACGTGAACTGGACGACTTACCTGGCGCGCCTCAGGTCGGCCGGAAAATCGCGGGATCCTTCCTAAAGTCTCGGCTGGTGGCTCACTGATGACCGACAAAACCCACTTCGGCTACCAGCAGGTCCCCGAAGACGAGAAGGCGAAGCGGGTGGGCGAGGTGTTCAGCTCGGTCGCGCGCCGCTACGACCTCATGAACGACCTGATGTCGCTGGGGCTGCACCGCCTGTGGAAGCGCTTCGCCCTGGCGATGAGCGGGGTGCGCGAAGGCTCGCGCGTGCTCGACGTGGCGAGCGGCAGCGGCGATCTCGCGCTCGCCTTCGCCAGGCGGGCGGGCCCTTCGG
>CAMPHL010000196.1 GCA_946885905.1 uncultured Pseudomonadota bacterium
GATTGCCAGTCACGCGCTAGCAAGCAAGAACCGGGGCCAGGTCGCCCAGCGAGACGATGCCCATCAGGCGGTCGTCGTCGTCCACGACCGGCAGCCGGCGGATCTGGTGCTCGCTCATCAGCTCGGCGGCATCCGCGGTCGACTGCTCGACGCGCACGCAGACCACGTCGTCGCTGCAGATGTCCGCTACCGTGCAGTCGAAGTCGCCGTCGGCCACGGCCCGGATCACGATGTCGCGGTCGGTCACCATGCCCACGACGCGGCCTTCCTCGACGACAGGCACGCTCCCGGCATCCTCGTCGCGCATGATCCTCGCCGCCACCTGCACGTCGTCGGTCGGCATGACGGTCTTGGGATTGGGGGTCATCACGTCGCTGATCTTCATGGGCGTCCTCCTGGGGTCGAAGCCGGTTCGACCGGAGAGGCGCCGCACGGTTCAGGCGATGCAGTGCCAGCCGGCGGCGATCAGCCCTGATACTTCCGGCACACGCGCGAGGCCCGCGATTCCTACAGCGACGATCGCGAATCCCGCCAGGCGGCGCACCCACGGCCGGCGCCGCGCTTCGGCAAGCCGCCGCGCCGCGGCGCCGGCAACCACCAGCCCCGGGACGGTCCCGAGCCCGAACGCGGCGAGGACGAGCGCGCCCTCCCCCGCGCCGCCCGCGACCGCGGCGAGCGGCAGCATCCCGTACACGAGCCCGCACGGGATCCAGCCCCAGATCGCGCCCGCGCCCAGCGCACGCGCGTTCGAATCGATCGGGAAGAAGCGCCTGCGCAACGGTTCGATGCGCCGCCAGAGCGAGGCGCCCGCGCGTTCGAAGCGCAGGATGGCGCCGCTCCAGCCCGCGACGTAGAGCCCGATCAGGACCACCATCGCCTGGGCGGCCACGAAAAGGACCGTGCGAAGAACGGCTTCCGGGCCGGCGGCTTGCGCCAGCCCCCCCATGGCCCCGGCCAAAGCGCCGGCAGTGGCGTATGAGCCGATGCGGCCGAGGTTGAAGGCTGCGAGCCTTGCGGGAAGCGCGCCCGTGGAGCCGGCCGACAGGGCGCCCGCGATCCCGCCGCACATGCCGACGCAGTGCACGCCGCCCAGCAGGCCCGCGGCGAAGGCGGCCGCGGCGAACGCCTCCATCACATGACGCGCGAGTAGCTGGCGCGTTTCTCCGCGGCGCGCAGGTACTTGTCGAACACCATGCAGACCGCCCGCACCAGCAGGCGCCCGCGCGGGGTCACGTGGATCCACTCGTCGTCGATCTCGACCAGGCCGTCGTCCACGAGCGGCTGGAGGTCGGCGAGCTCGCGGGCGAAGTAACGGTCGAAGTCCACCAGGTGGCCCTGCGAGATCGCTTCCCGGGAGACCATGAACTGGCAGGCGAGCGCCTGGATCACCGCGCGCCGGACGAGGTCGTCGGGCGTGAGCTCGATCCCGCGCAGCACGGGCAGCGTCTCGTGGTCGAGCGCGCCGTAGTACTGGTCGAGCGCCTTCAGGTTCTGCACGTAGGTCGGGCCGATCTTGCCGATGGCCGAGACGCCCAGCCCGATGAGGTCGCACTCGCCCCCGGCCGAGTAACCCTGGAAGTCGCGCGTGAGGCGTCCCTGGCGCTGGGCCACCGCGAGCTCGTCGCCGGGCTTGGCGAAATGGTCCATGCCGATGTGCACGTAGCCCGCTTCGCCCAGCCGCTCGATCGCGGTCTTCATGAGCTGGAGCTTCACCTCCGGGCGCGGCAGGTCGGACTCGAGGATGCGCCGCTGCGGCTGGAACATCTGCGGCAGGTGCGCGTACGAATAGAGCGCGATGCGGTCCGGATCGCATTCGATCACGGAGTCGAGCGTGCGCCCGAACCCTTCCAGGGTCTGCTTCGGCAGGCCCAGGATCAGGTCCATGTTGATGGAACGGAAGCCGTGCTTGCGGCCGGCGTCGATGGCCGCGCGCGTGCATTCCAGGCTCTGGATGCGGTTCACCGCCGCCTGCACCACGGGATCGAAGTCCTGCACGCCGATCGAGAGGCGATTGAAGCCCAGGCGCCCGAGGAACTCGATGCGGGCCGGCCCCGTGCGCCGCGGATCGATCTCGATCGCGTATTCGCCGTTGGGCGAGAAGTCGAACTTGGCGCGCAGCGCGCCCACGAGGGATGCCGAATCCTCCTCGGAGAGGAAGGTGGGCGTGCCTCCGCCCCAATGCATCTTGCTCACGCGCCGCTCGCCGGCCAGGGCGCCCGCCACGAGGTCGATCTCGCGCAGCAGGTAGCTCGTGTACTTGCGCGCCTTGGCCGCGTCCTTGGTGGCGATCTTGTTGCACGCGCAGTAGAAGCACAGCGTGTCGCAGAACGGCACGTGAACGTATAATCCGAGCGAGCGCCCGGCCCCGCCGACGCTGCGGCGGGAAAGCCAGTGGCGATAGGCTTGCGCATCGAACGCCTCGACGAAGCGATCGGCGGTGGGATAAGAGGTGTAGCGCGGCCCGTTTCCGCCGTACTTGGCGAGCAGCGCCGTGTCCACCACCAGCGGCGCCTCGGATCCTGCGGCGGAAGGTGCCGCGACCAGTTCCAGAGCGTTCATGCCCCCACTATGCGCGACGAGCCTCCCGCGCCTTTGACGGACATCAATTCCGAACGCCGTTTCGGCGACGGCCCCCTTGGGCCGGCCGGCGTCCTGCTCTTCCCGGTGATCGTGGCGGGGCTGGCGACGATCTTGCTGGCCGTGGGCGCGGCCCTGGCCGGAATCCAGCGCGACCTCATGCTGCTGATCGCCGCGGGCGTCGGCGGCTGCCTGCTCATCCCGGTGCTCTTCGTGCTCTATCGCATGCGCCGCGAAACCGGCGCCATGCGGGGCGAGCTCGCGGGGGTGCAGGCGCGCGTGGGCGGCCTGGTCGAATCCGCGATGGATGCGATCATCACCATCGACGAGGCCCAGCGGGTCGTGCACTTCAACGCGGCGGCCGAGAAGGCGTTCAAATGGCCGCGGCGCGCCGTCATCGGCCAGCCCCTCGACATGCTCATCCCCGAGCGCTTCCGCGGCGCCCATCGCGGCCACGTCGAGCGATTCGGCGCCACGGCCGCAACCTCGCGCGGGATGGGCGCCCAGACCGTCCTCTACGGCTTGCGAGCCGATGGCACGGAATTCCCGATCGAGGCCTCGATCTCCCAGCACGAGGAAGGCGGCCGCAAGCTCCTCACCGTGATCCTGCGCGACATCACGCGGCGCCTCGAGGCGGCCCGCGCCCTCGAGCGCAGCGAGGCACGCCTGCGCGGCATCCTCGACTCGGCCATGGACGCGATCATCACCGTGGACGAGAGCCAACGCGTCGTGCTCTTCAACGCCGCGGCCGAAGTCGTGTTCGGCTGCCCGCGCGATGAAGCCATGGGCGCCCCGCTCGACTGGTTCATCCCCGAGCGCTTCCGCGCCAACCACCGCGAGCTCGTGCGCCGCTTCGGCGAATCGCGCGAGACGTCGAGAAGGATGGGGCACGCGCGCATCGTGATGGGCCTGCGGCGCAACGGCGAGGAGTTCCCCATCGAGGCCTCGATCTCGCAGGCGGTCCAGGGCGGCCAGCGCTTCTACACCGTGATCCTTCGCGACGTGACCGAGCGCGTGCGGGCGGAAGCCGCGCTCAAGCGCTCGCAGGAGGAGATCCAGAGCCTTGCGCTCGCCGCCAGCAACGCGCGCGAGCAGGAGAAGAGCCGCATCGCGCGCGAGCTCCACGACGAGCTGGGCCAGGGGCTCACGGCGCTCAAGATCGACGTGTCGTGGCTGCGCGACAACGGCGGCAAGCCCAGCCAGGAACGGCTCGACAAGCTCGAGTCGATGGCGCGGCTGCTCGACGCCACGGTCGCGGCCGCCCGCCGCATCTCCGCCGACCTGCGCCCGATGATGCTGGACGACCTGGGGCTGGTGGCCGCTTCGGAATGGCTGGTCGAGAACTTCACACAACGCACCGGCATCGCCTGCGAGCTGGTGCTGGGCGGAAGCGACCTGGACCTCGCCGACCCGCACGCCACGACCGTGTTCCGGACTTTGCAGGAGAGCCTCACCAATGCCGCCAAGCACTCGAAGGCCACGCAGGTCGAGGTCGCGCTGGAGCGCGAGAATGGCGATATCGTGCTCACGGTGAGCGACAACGGAACGGGCTTCGAGCCCGCGCAGGCGCGCAAGCCCGGATCGTTCGGCCAGATCGGGCTGCGCGAGCGCGCCTACCTCATCGGCGGGCAGATCGCCTTCGAGAGCGCGCCCGGCAAGGGCACGCGCGTCGAGCTGCGCATCCCCGCTCCCGAAGGGGCGCGCGCATGATCCGCATCGTCCTGGCCGACGACCACACCATCGTGCGCGAGGGCTTGAAGGGCCTGCTCGCCGCGGCGGGCGACATGGAGGTGGTGGGCGAAGCCTCGGACGGCACGCAGGTGATGGAGCGCGTGCGCGGCCTCGATTTCGACCTGCTGCTGCTCGACATGTCGATGCCGGGCCGAAGCGGGATCGAGCTCATCAAGCTGGTGCGCGCGGAGAAGCCCAGGCTCAAGGTGCTGATCCTCTCGATGCACGAGGAGAGCCAATATGCGGTGCGCGCGATCCGCGCCGGGGCCTCGGGCTACCTCACCAAGGAGAGCGCCTCGCGCCAGCTGGTCGAGGCGATCCGCAAGGTGGCCGCCGGGGGCGCCTTCATCAGCGCGGAGGTGGCCCAGCAGCTCGCCCTGGGCGCGATGCCGGACGTGAAGGGCCCGCCGCACACCGCCCTTTCGGACCGGGAATTCCAGATCTTCCGCATGATCGCCGACGGCCTTTCGGTGTCGGACATCGCGGCGCGGCTGAACCTCTCGGTGAAGACCGTGAGCACCCACAAGGCCAACATCCTGCAGAAGATGAACATGGGCTCCCAGGCCGAGCTCATCCGCTACGCCATCACCCACCGCCTGGTCGACGATCCCGGCCCCTGAAAATCGAGGGGGAAGGCCTCCCCTTGATCCAGCTCAAGGCGGCCCCCACGTATGGAATGAGAATCGTTCCATGGACTCCCTTTTTCCCACGCCCTCGGCGAGCTTCGACCACCCCATCGACATCCTCGACGGATGCCACGAGCGCATCCTGCGCAACTGCGCCCTGGTCGGCCGGATCGCGGCGCATGTTGCGTCCAGGGGCCCGGATGCCGAGGCCGGCACCGCAGCCACCTCGGTGATGCGCTACTTCGACACCGCCGGCGCGAACCATCATCGCGACGAGGAGGAAGACCTCTTTCCCGCCCTTCAGCAGTACGCGCCGTCCGCGGAGCTCAACGCCACCTACGACCTGGTCTTCCGCCTTCGCACCGACCACCAGAAGCTCGACGCCCTCTGGGCCGACATGCGCGCGCGGCTCGCAGCGTTGGCCGAAGGACGCGACGGGGGTCTCACCGCCGACATCGCCGCGCGCTTCAGCGCCGCCTACGCGCGCCACATCGAGACGGAGGAGCGCGAGCTCCTGCCCCTCGCCCGCCGCGTCCTCCCCCCCGATGTCCTGGCTTCGCTCGGCAATCGCATGGCGCAGCGTCGTGGGGTCGATATGAAAGGTTGATGGGTGCGAGGTTCCGGACTTCGAAGCCACCCCTGTTTCAAGGGGATGGCTTCGAAGTCCGGAACCTCGCACCCAGTCCTCGAATCGACCTCGTCTGAACAGGGGTGGCTTCGAAGTCCGGAACCTCGCACCCAGTCCTCGAATCGACCTCGTCTGAACA
>CAMPHL010000197.1 GCA_946885905.1 uncultured Pseudomonadota bacterium
GCCGGAGGGCTATTATGGCATATTCTGCGCCAATATGCATACAGATGACGATGTGTCTGAAGGCTCCGATGCCATTATTGCCTCGGCCAAGGCCCGCGATGTGCCGGTGATATCGGCTAAACAGCTGCTCACCTGGGTCGATGGCCGGAATTCGTCCGCCTTCGGCGCCATGAGCTGGGATGGCGACAACCTGAACTTTGCCATTACCGCGGGGGTCGGGTCCCGCGGCCTGCAGGGCGGCCGCACCCTGGTCCTGCTGAACGGCAAGCGCCTCAACAGCTTCTCCGGCGAGATCCAGGGCGTGTCGGGGGTGAACCTGTCCACCATCCCGCTCAACGCCATCGAGCGCGTCGAAGTCCTGCTCGACGGCGCCTCCGCGATCTACGGCTCGGACGCGATCGCCGGGGTGATCAACTTCATCATCCGCAAGGATTTCAGGGGCGCCGAGGTCTCCGCGTACTACGGCGCGCCCACGCGCGGCGGCAGCGGCGGCGAGCAGACCACGCTCAAGGGCGCATTCGGCTTCGGCGACCTTGCCAAGGACCGGTACAACGTCTTCGTCGCCGCCCAGTTCGACAAGCAGGACCCGCTCGAGCAGCGCGCCCGCAACTTCTCGAACACATCGGTGCGGCTGGACCTGGGCCTCATCGGGGTCTCGGGGACCACGTTTCCCGCCTTCGTCACCACGGGCAACATCGGCAACCCGGGCTTCCCGAATTGCGCGCCCTCGACCTACTACCCCGACCTGGGCGAGCGCTGCTTCTACGACCCGGCCGAGCAGGTGGGCGTGCAGTCGATCCCGGACCTGGAAACCAAGAACGTGTACGGGGCGGCCACGATCCAGTTCACGCCGAACCTGCAGGGCTATCTCACCGGCAACTACATGCAGTCGAAGAACAACTTCGTGATCCAGCCGGTGCCGATCGCGGACGTCTTCGGCGATACCATCACGCTGCCGCCCGGAACCCCGTTCTATCCCACCGCCGCGGCGATCGCCGCGGGAGTCAACGGCGAGCCGCTCAACGTGCGCTGGCGCGCGGTCGAGAACGGCAACCGCGACACCACGGACACCAACGACCAGTGGCAGGTCGTGGGCGGCCTCAAGGGCAACTTCGGCGCCTGGGACTGGGACGCTTCGCTCACATACAACGAGGGCACCACGGAGCAGGCGCTGAACGGCGGATTCCCGCTGCGCTCCCTGATCGTGCCGCTGCTCAACTCCGGGCGGGTCAACATGTTCGGCCCGAATACGCCCGAGATCACCGACGAGGTTCGCGCGACGAACTTCAACGGCAAGGTCTTCGACGGCAAGGCCACGGCGACCTATCTGGACGCGAAGGTCTCCGGCGAGGTGTTCAACCTGCCCGCGGGGCCCGTCGGCGCCGCTTTCGGGGTGCAGATGGGCGGCCAGGAATTCACGCAGACGCCCGCCCCGGTGCTCGCGACCGGCGACCTCTCCGGCTTCGGCGGCAACGTGCTTGCTGTGGACAAGGACCGCGACACCTGGGCCGTATTCGCCGAGGTGAACGTGCCGATCGTGAGGAACCTCGAGGCGAACTTCGCCGTGCGGCACGACGACTACAGCGACTTCGGCACGACGACCAACCCCAAGGTGGGCCTGCGCTTCACGCCCACGCGCGAGGTGCTGCTGCGGGCTTCCTACGGCACGGGCTTCCTCGCGCCCACGCTCTACCAGCTCTGGACGCCCAACATCAGCGGCGTGTCCGCGACGGGCCTGTCCGACCCGCTGCGCTGCCCGACGACCAACGATACGCTCGACTGCCTCACGCAGTTCCCGGTGACCTTCGGCGGCAACGCCAACCTCGATCCCGAGGAGTCGAAGCAGTACACCATCGGCATGGTGTTCGAGCCCCGGCGCGGGACCTCGGTGAGCGTCGACTGGTTCGACATGATCCTCGAGAACGTGATCGTGAACGGCATCACGCCGGCGGTGGTGTTGGACGACCTCGCGCAGTACGGCAACCTGGTGACGCGCGCGGCGCCCGACGCCGCCTTCCCCACCCTGCCGGGGCGGATCATCAACATCGACCAGCGCTACATCAACCTCGGCACGGTGAAGATCCAGGGCGTCGACGTGAACCTGCAGCACGCGTTCGAGCCCACGCCCTACGGCCGCTTCCGCGCCCAGGTCTCGGGGACGTACTACCACAAGTACGACGTCGAGCAGAACGACGGCAGCTTCGCCTCGATCGTCTCGAACACGTTCGGTTCGGCGGTGACGGGCGTGTCGCCGCGCTGGAAGAGCTACCAGTCGGTCACCTGGGACCAAGGGCCGTGGAGCGTGACCCTGGGCAACTCGTACCAGAGCTCCTATCGCGACTGGAACACCGACCTCGACGGCAACTTCCGGCAGGTGAGTTCGATGTCGCTGTGGGACCTCTACGTGAACTGGAAGGGCATCAAGAACCTTTCCATTACGCTCGGCGCGAAGAACCTGCTCGACACCAACCCGCCGGCAACGAACCAGCAGAACTCGTTCCAGGCGGCCTACGACCCCTCGTACTACGACCCGCGCGCGCGCGTGGTGTACATCTCGGCGACCTACGGCTTCAAATAGTCGCCCGCGCAGCAGCAACCAGGCGCCCCGCGGCACGCCGCGGGGCGCCGTCTTTTCCGGCGGGTAAAATCACGGAATGCCGATCCGCCTCGCCGTCGCCTCGGACCTGCCCGCAGTCGTCTCGATCTACAACGCCTCCATCCCCAGCCGCATGGCCACCGCCGACGTCGAGCCCGTGACCGTGGCCGAGCGCGAGGAATGGTTCCGCGAGTTCGATCCGGCCCGCCGCCCGCTCTGGGTCCACGAACACGAGGGCGCGATCACCGGATGGCTGGGCCTGCGTTCCTACTACGGCCGCCCGGCCTACCACCGCACCGTCGAATCGGCCGTGTACGTCGATCCCGGCCACCGACGTCGCGGCGTCGCCCACGAACTCCTCGACAACGCCGTGCGCGAGGCGCCCTCCCGGGGGGTCGCGAACATCCTCGCAATGGTCCTGGTGCACAACCAGCCGAGCGTGACCCTGTTCGAAGTCCATGGCTTCCAGCGTTGGGGCCTGCTGCCCCGCGTGTGCGAGATCGACGGCATCGAGCGGGACGTGCTGATCCTCGGCCGCCGGGTGTGAGCCCGCGATGAAGACCTACCTCGACCTCCTTCGACACGTCCGGGACCATGGCGCGCGCAAGGGCGACCGTACGGGAACCGGCACGCTCTCCGTGTTCGGATACCAGATGCGCTTCGACCTGTCCGAGCGCTTCCCGCTGCTCACCACGAAGAAAGTCCACCTGAAGAGCGTGATCCACGAGTTGCTCTGGTTCCTGCAGGGCGGCACGAATGTGCGCTACCTGCGGGCGAACGGCGTGACGATATGGGACGAGTGGGCCGGGCCCGACGGCGAGCTGGGACCCATCTACGGCTATCAGTGGCGTTCGTGGCCCGCACCCGACGGCCGCCACATCGACCAGCTTTCGCAGGTGCTCGAGCAGATCCGCAAGGATCCGGATTCGCGCCGCCTCATCGTCTCGGCCTGGAATGTCGCGGACATCCCGCGCATGGCGCTCGCGCCTTGCCATGCCTTTTTCCAGTTCTATGTGGCCGAAGGGCGCCTTTCCTGCCAGATGTATCAGCGCAGCGCAGACATCTTCCTTGGCGTGCCTTTCAACATCGCCTCCTATGCGCTGCTCACGCTGATGATGGCCCAGGTGACGGGACTGCGCCCCGGCGAGCTCGTTCACACCCTGGGGGACGCCCACTTGTACCTCAACCACGTCGAGCAGGCAGGCGAGCAGCTCGCGCGGGCACCGGGCGAGCTTCCGGTGATGCGATTGAACCCGGCGGTGAAGGACCTTTTCGGCTTCCGCTACGAGGACTTCGCGTTGGAAGGCTACGACCCTCATCCGCCGATCAAGGCGCCCATCGCGGTCTGAAGCGATGATCCGCTCGCTCGTCGTCGCGCGCGCCCGCAATGGCGTCATCGGCCGCGACAACGCCCTGCCCTGGCGCCTCCCGGCCGACCTCGCCTATTTCAAGCGCGTGACGCTGGGCCACCCCGTGATCATGGGAAGGCGGACCTGGGAGTCGATCGGCAAGCCCCTGCCCGGCCGGCACAACATCGTCGTGACGCGCAATCCCGCTTACCATGCCGAAGGCGCCACCGTCGTGGAATCCCTCGATGCGGCCTGGCGCGCCGCGGGCGATGTCGAAGAGGCCTGCGTGATCGGGGGGACGTCGCTCTTCGCCGAAGCGCTGCCCATCGCCGATCGCATCCATCTCACCGAAGTGGAAGCCGACGTCGAGGGCGATACCTGGTTTCCGTCCTTCGATCGCAGCCAGTGGACCGAGCGTGAGGTCGCGCGCCAGGCGCGCGACGAGCGGCACGAGTACCCTTTCCGCATCATGGTCCTGGAGCGCCGGACCTAGCGGACACGGGGCGCGCCTATCGGAACGGAAACCGCTCGTTCTCGATCCGGCGCGTGAACTTGCTCACGACGATCCCGCGAGGATCGAAGTTCACGTAGAAGAAGGCGCGATATCCCCACGCGTCCTGGAAGCGGTACTCCCACGAGACCTCGCGCTGGCGCGTGAAGTCGGTCGACTCCAGCGGCGGCCCGATGAGCCGCAGGACCTGGTCACGCGTCATCCCCGGTTCTACGCGCTGGAAGTTTTCCTCCACCAGCACCTGCCGAACGTCGCGGACGATGCCCGCCGGGTCCACCTGGGCGAGGTAGGTCTGGCCGCTGTAGTACCCGTACGAGAAGGCGAGCGTGCGGGAGCCGTCGGGATTGGGATATTCGCCGATCTGTGCGCCCAGGCCACCCTGCAGCAGTGCGGCCGCGGGACGGCCGACCAACGAGGCGGGACTCGCGCAGGCGGCGAGGAGGAAAGCCAGGATCAGCGCGCGGATCATGCAGCATAGACCGCGGCGCGGCGCCAGGATTCGCATGTGGAAACGCCATGGAGCGGGCCCATGGCGTTGGTTTTTTGGTAGGGCGTACAAGATTCGAACTTGTGACCAACGGATTAAAAGTCCGCTGCTCTACCAGCTGAGCTAACGCCCCGGAAAAGCCGAAATTATAGCATCGGGTGCAACGCGCCCTGCACCCGGCGCAGGCTCCGGAGCCTCATTCGCGCGTCATCCGCCAGTATTGCCACTTCATCGTCGCCGCCGAGCCCGCAACGATCGCGACGAAAGCCAGGATGGATCCCACCGCGAGCGTGGAGAGCCCCGTAAGCCCCTTCCCGACCGTGCATCCGAGCGCGGTCACGCCGCCGAATCCCAGGAGCACGCCGCCGATGACGTGGTTCGCGGTATCCTCGGCGCCCGCGAGCCCTTCCCAGCGGAAGGTCCTCGACGCGACGGCGTAGGCGAACGAACCCAGCACGATTCCCGCGACCGCGGCCACGCCGAAAGTCACGGTGAGCGACTTGTCGCTCCAGAGCATCAGCAACTCGAGCGTGTAGCCCACCGGCGCGGTGTAGGAGAGCGACTCGATCGTGCGGCTGTTGGTCCCGAAGAACGTGTCCTCGAGGGTTTCCGGGTTTTCCCCGAACCCGAGGTGGCCGGTGACGTACCACCCGCCCACGATGGTGAGCCCGACGACGGTGCCGCCGAGCACGTGGTCGAAGCTCGTGCGGAAATCGCGATCCTTGAAGACGAACGCGAGCAGCGCC
>CAMPHL010000198.1 GCA_946885905.1 uncultured Pseudomonadota bacterium
CCGCTTCGACGCTCGCGCTGGTCGCGTGCTCGGACAAGGACGAAAAGGCGCCGACAGCCGGGCCCCGGCGCCCCGCTTTCTTCGGGCGCCGCTGACGCTTAAAGGCGTCCGCGCAGGCCGTACGATCGGGAACCCGTCCGCCGCAAGGCCGAGGACTTCCGGAATTCCCTGATCGCGGCCCCATTGCGCGACCGATGAGGCCATCGGCGGCGCCGCGCGGAACGACTTACCTCGGCTTGTGCTCCGCGTTCCTTTGCATTAGCGTCCTCGTGCGGACCCGACCGGTCCGTCCTCCAAGCGCCACAAGAACATCGACAACGCACCAGCGCACTTCGGCAGCTCGCCACGCTTGCGGTATTCCTTTTCGGCTCGGAACCTCGACGAGGAAGCAGGCGCGTCCCGGATATCGGCTTGCCCTCGCCCGCGGTGAGAGTCCAACGACTCGACAGGAGGTAAAGCAATGAATCGGTTCAAGGCCCGCTTGTCCGCACTGGCGCTTGCCCTCGCCTCGCCCGCCCTGCTGGTCCCCGTTGAGCCCGCATGGGCTGCGCCGATCGCCCACGAGGGGTTCACGCCTTCCTTCCCGACCTACGCCAACGGCGGCACCGGCTTCGCCGGGCCCTGGAAGCCGGGCGGCTTCAACGCCTTCGCATCCGGTTATGTCCCGCGGGACCGCTCGCTGTGCCACGCGAGGCTGCGCAACGAAGGCGGCAGCGTGTCCGGCGCGGCCTTCGACGCGATCAATGGCGCGGTCCGCGACCTGGCCCAGCCGATCGGCGCGGGGACGGTCTACGTGAGCTTCCTCATCCAGCCGCTCGGCGCGCTGCACGACGGAGTGTTCAACGGCTTCTTCGGGTTCACCCTGAACGGCAGCCTGGGCAACGAACTGTTCATCGGCAAGCCGGGCGGCGGCGCGCTCGCGCAGTATGTGCTCGAGAACCGCGGCGGTTTCGGGCAGGTGCTCTCCAACGGATCGGCCGCGACCGGCCGCACCACCCTGCTCGTCCTGAAGGCCGAGTTCCTGCCGGGCAACGACCTCTTCACCCTGTACGTCGATCCCGGCGTGGGCCGCGCGGAGCCGGCAAGCGGCGCGGTCAAGGCCGACCTGGATCTCGGGACGGTTTCTCGCATCGGGATCTATTCGACCGGCGCCTTCGCCATCGACGAGATCAGGATCGCGACCACCTATGCGGAGGTGCTGCCGCCGGGCGGCCAGGCTTCCGGCGATTCGGCGGGTTGCCTGGTCGAGCCCCGCTGAGATCCATCCGAACGGGCGCGTGGCCATTCCGGTTACCTCATCTGCGCAACTCCTGGTGGCCTCGGCCGCGCGCCTGCGCGACGCGACGAAGAAGCTCGCGTTCGCCCCGCCCGTCACGCACGTCTACAACCCGCTCGACTACGCGTGGGCGGCGCACGAGGCTTACCTGCGCCGTTACGCAGCCAGCCCGAAGCGCGTGCTCTTCATGGGCATGAACCCCGGGCCCTTCGGCATGGTGCAGACGGGCGTGCCTTTCGGCGAAGTCGAGGCCGTGCGGGATTGGCTGGGGATCCGAGCGCCGATCAAGCCGCCGCCCCACGTGCACCCGAAACGGCCCGTCACCGGATTCGATTGCCCGCGCTCGGAGCCGAGCGGACGCCGCCTGTGGGGCCTTTTCCGCGAGCGCTTCGGCACGCCCGAGGCGTTCTTCCGCGAGCACATGGTGGCCAACTATTGCCCGCTCGCCTTCGTCGAAGCGAGCGGCCGCAACCGCACGCCCGACAAGCTGCCGCCGGCCGAGCGCGATGCGTTGTTCGCGCTCTGCGACGAGCACGCGCGCGAGACCGTGCGAGTCCTGCAGCCCGAGTGGGTGATCGGCATCGGCGGCTTCGCCGCGAAACGCGCCGAGGAGATTCTCGACGCTACGAACGTGAAGGTTGGCTGCATCCTGCATCCGAGCCCGGCGAATCCGCTCGCGAACAAGGATTGGGCGGGCACCGCGACCGCACAACTGCAGGCGCTCGGGGTGTGGCCATAGCCACTGGCTGACCGCAGCCTCATCGTGACCGCCGGTCCACGATCCACACGCCCGACAAAAGAAGCGCAAGCGAAAGCGCGACCGCCCAGGTGATGGATGGTGATCATCGGCCGACGACCTCAATATCCCGCGGACCGGTCCACGTAGCCCGCGAGCTCCTGCGCCGGAGCGCCTGCTTCGAGCTGCCTCAACCCCGCGGCGATCTGCTCGGCCGCCGGGCCGTAAGGCGTGGGCGCCGCGAGGTGCGGCGTGACGGTGATCTTCGGATGGGACCAGAACGGGTGCTCGGCAGGCAAGGGCTCGACGCGGAAGACGTCGAGCGTCGCGCTCGCCAGCTGCCCATCGTCGAGCGCCGCCAACAGATCTTCATCGACGATCGTGCCGCCTCGCCCGACATTGATCACGTGCCCGCCGCGCGGCATCTTCGCGAAGGCGCGACGATCGAGCAGATCCTGCGTCTGCGGCGTGAGCGGCAGTGCGTTGACCAGGGCATCGGTGCGCGCGAGAAAGGCGTCGAGCTCGCCCGCGCCCGCGAACGTCTCGACGCCGGCGATCCGTCGCGGCTTGCGCGACCAGCCCGCGACGGGGTAGCCGAAGCGCGCCACCGCCTCGAGGACCGCGCAGCCCATGGCGCCCAGCCCCAGCACGCCGACGCGAAGCACCTCCTCGCGCGGCCGCGATGCGTTCCAATCCCGCAACCCGTTCGGTGGCGGGGCGAAGCGATCGAGCCCTCGCGCGATGCGAGCGATGGCGAAGCACGCGTACTCCGCGATCTTCGTGGCCATCCCGGCGTCGACCAGGCGGATGATGGGAAGCCGCTCCGGCACCACGCCGCGAGCCAGCAGCGCATCCACGCCCGCACCGAGGTTGAACACCGCGCGCAGCTGCGGCTCTGCCGCGAAGAGCTCCGCCGGCGGCATCCATGCGACGGCATAACGGGCGCCGATCGGTTGGCCGCTCCAAACCTGCACTTCGGCATCGAGCCGGGCCGCGGCAAGGGCGCGCGCTAGCGCATCGCGCCAGCGTTCGGCGGACATCGTTCCGGTGGCCAGGGTGATCTTCACGAGGCAAGCATCCTACCGGAGGATGCCGCAGCGGCGCCGGGCGAGCCTAGCCCGCAAGCAGTCCCTTCACGCGGTTGCGCTTGGTGCGGATGTGCTCGCGCAAGATCTTTCCCGCGGCGCGGGCATCGCGCGCTTCCAGCGACTTGATGATCGCCTCGTGCTCGCGCACCGCGATCTTCCACTGCGCGTCGGTGATCTGCGACATGTAGCGGATGCGCCGCACCTGGTCGCCCAGGCTCGCGCACACGCGCGCGAGCACCGGGCTGCCCGAGGCGCGCACGATCTCGTCGTGGATCTCCTCGTTGAGCGCGAAGAAGCGCGTGCGATTGCGCGCGCGGTAGGCGGTCATCATGCGGTCGTGGAGCGTGCGGACGCGCGCGAGGGCCGCGTCGCTCATCGCGCCGCAGGCGCGCTCGGCCGCGAGCGCCTCGAGCACTTCGAGGACCTCGAACATCTGGTCGATCTCGTCGGGCGGCAGCCGCCGGACGACGGCGCCCCGTCCCGGCTGGAGCTCGAGGATGCCGCGGGCACTCAGGACCTGGAAGGCCTCTCGCAGCGGCGTGCGCGATACCCCCAGCTGCGCACAGAGCTGCCTCTCCGGAATGCGGCTTCCCGGCAGCAACGCCCCGCTCTCGATCATCCGCTTGATGCGCGCGACGACTTCGTCCTGCAATGCGCGGCGGGCGATGGGCTCGATCGTTTCGGACATCCGCGTAGGAAGGCTTTTCCGGTTGCTCGGGTTACGCGAGGCGCGCAGGCTGGTATATGGTATACCACCGGTATACCTTAATGGCCGCCCCGTCGGGCGGAACACGAGAGGAGCGAACCACCATGAGCACCTTCCCCCGCCGCGCGGTTGCGCGCGCCTTCGCCGCCACGCTCGCCGCCGCCGCGCTCGCAACGATCCCTGCATCGGCGCTCGCAGCCTGGGAGCCGACCAAGCCGATCACCTTCGTCGTGACCGGCGGCGCGGGCGGCGGCGCCGACCAGATGGCGCGCTTGATCCAGGGCATCGCCGCCAAGCACAAGATCACCAGCCAGCCCTTCGTCGTCCAGATCATGAACGGCGGCGGCGGCGGCCAGGGCTTCATGGACGTGAAGGAAAGCGCCGGCGACCCGCACAAGGTGATGATCGTGCTCGCCAACGCGCACACGGTGCCGATGTCCACGAAGCTGCCGTTCAACTGGCGCGACGTGACACCGGTGGCGCTGATGGCGCTGGACGAGTTCGTCCTGTGGGTGAACGCCAAGTCGCCCTACAGGACCTCGACGGAGCTCGTCCAGGCGATGAAGAAGGCCGCGCCCGGCGATTTCAAGTTCGGCGGCGCGGGGCGCAAGCGCGAGGACGAGCTGGTGGCCGCGCTGGTGGAGAGCAAGGCGGACGTGAAGTTCACGTTCATCCCGTACAAGGGCGGCGGCGAGATCTCCGCGCAGCTCGTGGGCGGCCACATCCAGGTCGATCCCAACAACCCGATCGAGCACGTCTCCCACTGGAAGGCGGGCCAGGTGCGGCCGCTTTGCGTGCTCAACACCAAGCGCATGCCCTTCAAGGCCACGATCGCCGACGGCAAGTCCTGGGCCGACGTGCCCACCTGCAAGGAGCAGGGCCTGGACGCCCAGTTCACCATGATCCGGGCGATCCTCATGCCCAAGGGCGTCACCGCCGAGCAGCGCGCCTACTATGAGAACGTGTTGCGCAAGGTGCGCGAGACGCCGGAGTGGAAGGAATTCATCGACCGCGGCGCCTACGACGACCACTTCCTCACCGGCGATGCGCTGGTTAAATTCCTCGAGGAGGACGAGAAGCGCTACCGCGAAATCATGCAGAAGGCCGGCTTCCTCGCCGACTGAACACCGCAACCGATCAGGAGAACCGCAATGAGCTCGATCATCCGGCCCAAGGAGGAGTACCACCGCCGCACCACCGAGAACATGGAGCGCCACCTTCCGCGCCCGGACCAGTGGACCGTGCGCCAGAAGCTCGCGCTCACGTGCCGCATCCTCGCGGACGAGGGGCACGAATCCGCGATCGCGGGCCAGATCACCGCGCGCGGCGAGAAGCCGGGCACGTACCACATGCTCCAGTTCGGCCTGGGATTCGACGAAGCCTGCGCGAGCAACATCATCCAGGTGGACGACGACTTGAACGTCCTCGAGGGCGAAGGCATGCCCAATCCCTCCAACCGTTTCCACCTGTGGATCTACCGCCACCACCCGAACGTGAACTCGATCATCCACACCCATCCGCCGTATGTGTCGGCGCTTTCGGTGGTGGGCGAGCCGCTGGCGGTGGCGCACATGGACCACACGATGTTCTGGGACGACTGCGCCTACCTGCCCGAATGGCCCGGCGTGCCCATCGGCGACGAGGAAGGCGAGATCATCTCGAAGGCGATCGGCAACAAGCGCTCGATCCTGCTCGCGCACCACGGGCAGCTCGTGGCCACTTCCCGTCCCGAGGAATCCGCGATCCTCGCCGTCTTCATCGAGCGCGCCGCGCGCCTGCAGGTGATGGCCCGCGCGATCGGGCCGATCAAGCCGATCGAGCCCGAGCTCGCCAAGGAGGCGCACGACTACCGGCTGAAGCCCCGCGCGGT
>CAMPHL010000199.1 GCA_946885905.1 uncultured Pseudomonadota bacterium
ACAGGATCGGCGTCGTGAGGCCGGGGACGTCCACCTCGACGATGCGCTCGTCGGCCTCGAACTTGACGGAAAGCGCATGGGTCTCGTCGCGGTTGAAGCGCGCGCGGAAGCGCCCGCCCGGACCCAGGCGCTTCGCCTCGGCGGCGAGCGCCGGGTCGTAGACGATGCCGAGCAGCGCGCCCTGGACTCCGGCCTTGTGGAACGATTCCAGGATCCAGACGGTGTTCCCCCGTCCGCCCCCGCCGGGGTTGTCCGCGACGTCGGCGAAGAGCAGCGACGGCTTCGAGGGATCGCGCCCGCATTCGACCGCCATGCGCGTCGCATCGGCGAGGCTGGTCAGGCGCGGGATGTAGCGCATGCGGTCGTTCCAGCACTTCTGCGCGATGTCGCGGGCGAGCTCACCGGCGAGCGCGCGGTCGTTGCGCGTCGTGACGGTGATGCTCATGCCGTTCTTGGCGCAGTCGCCGAGCGAGAAGCCGCTCACCACGGAGACGTTCATCACCCGCTTGTCGAGCCTGGACTGGCCATACGCGATGATGTCCGCATACGGCCCGCTCTTGGTGTTCTGCGCGACCGAAGGCGGGATGAAAGGCAGCTTCACCATCGCCGCGGTGGCGCGCGTGCCGGCCAGGAGCTCGCGCATGTGGTCGGCGCTTTCGACGCCTCGCTCGTGCATGTCCATGTGGGGGTTGGTGCGATAGGCGACCAGCACGTCGCAGTTGCGCACCATCCGGTCGGAGACATTGGCGTGCAAATCCAGCGTGGCGACGATCGGCACCTCCTTGCCGACGATGGAACGCACCCGCTCGAGGATCACGCCTTCGGGGTCGCCTTCCTTCTCGCCGATCGCGCCGCCGTGCAGCGACAGGAACACTCCGTCCACGGGAAGCGCCGCGCGCAGGCGCTGGTCGAGCTGCTGCACGACCTCGAGGAAGAACCCGTGCTCCACCGGCCCGCTCGCGCCCACCATGGCGCCGTAGAGCGGGACAGGCTCCCAGGCCCCGGTTCGGGTCATGCGCTCCACGAAACCGGAGGTGGTGACTGGGCAGCGCGGGTGATCGCTTTCCCAGTCGACGCGCATTTCCTCGCCCGCCGCGATGTACTGGGCCGCGAACTCCTCGCGCGTGGCGAGCGGCGAGTGGCCGTTGGACTCGAGCATGAATGCGCCGATGGCGATCCGGGGCTTGGGCATAATCCGGGAACGGAACGAGAAAGGAACGATTATCCATGACCCGGCGCCTGCTTTCCGCCCTGCTGCTCGCCCTCGGCCTGTGCGCCAACGCCCAGACCCTCACCCTCGGCAACAAGCTCGAGCTCAATACGCTCGATCCGCACTTCTTCGCCTCCTTCGCGCCCAATTCCTCGCTGCAGTACTTTTTCGACAAGCTGGTCGAATACGACGACAAGCTGAAGGTCCGGCCCTCGCTCGCCGCGTCCTGGAAGCTGGTCGACGACACCACCTGGGAATTCAAGCTGCGCCAGGGCGTTAAGTTCCACGACGGGACGCCCTTCACGGCCGAGGACGTGATCTTCACCATCGAGCGCGTGCCCAACGTGCCCAACTCGCCCAACTCCTTCGCCCAGTTCACGCGCGGCATCGAGACGGTGAAGAAGGTGGACGACCACACGATCCTCGTGAAGACCAAGGCGCCGAACCCGCAGATGCTTTCCGACTTCGCCAACATCTTCATCGTGTCGGCCAGGGCGGCGAAGGGCGCCACGACCGCCGACTTCAATTCCGGCAAGGCCGTCGTGGGGACCGGGCCGTACAAGCTGGTGAAGTTCACCACCGGCGAGCTGCTGGAGGTCGAGCGCTTCGACGGCTACTGGGGCGGCAGGCAGCCGTGGGCCCGGGTCACCGAGCGCACCATCGCCAAGGATCCGGCGCGGCTCGCTTCGCTTCTTTCGGGACAGGTGGACGCGATCGACGCGGTGCCGATCCCGGATCTCGAGCGGCTGAAGAAAGAAGGCAAGTACGGCCTCTTCCGCGGGCCCGCGGCGCTCGTGCACTACGTGGCGCTCGATTCGGCGCGCGACGTCTCGCCCTTCGTGACCGCCAAGGACGGCAAGCCGCTCACGACGAACCCGCTCAAGGACGCGCGTGTGAGGAAGGCGCTTTCGCTCGCGTTGAACCGCGACGCGATCGCCAGGCGCGTGATGGAGGGCAGCGCCACGCCCGCCTCCCAGATGATGCCGCAGATCTATCCCACCGCCAGCGGCTCGCTCAAGCCCGATCCCTTCGATCCCGCGAAGGCGCAGGCGCTGCTTCGGGACGCGGGTTGGGCCGACGGCTTCCGCATCGTGCTGCACGCGACCGGCGATCGCTATCCCAACGACACGGCGGTCGCGCAGGCCATCGCGCAGATGTGGACGCGCATCGGGTTGAAGGCGGAGGTGGAGGCGCTGCCGGGCTCGGTCTTCTTCACACGCGCTTCCAAGCAGGAGTTCAGCGCTTTCGCCGCCCAGTACGGCGCGGAGGATTCGATGAACAGCCTGCGCGCGCTGGTGGCGAGCTACGACCGGTCCAAGGGCTATGGCACGGCGAACCGCGTGCGCTACACCAACCCGATCGTGGACAACCTGCTCACCGAGGCGCTCACCACGATGGACGACGAGATGCGCCAGGCCAAGCTCGAGCGCGCGATCAACTTCGCGATGGCCGACCAGCCGCTGATCCCGGTCTTCCATCCGACGTTCGATTTCGCCGCGCGCAAGGGGCTCACGGTCACGCCGCGCGCCCAGCGGCGCTTCAACGCGATGATGGTGGCGCCGAAGTAGCTTGGCCTCGGACCCATCCAGCGTCCCCTCCGAAGGGAAGGGGAGATCGCCGAGGTTCTACGCCGGCCTCTCGGTCGCGACGGCGCTCGCCACCCTCGCGTTGAAGGGCGGGGCTGCGTGGCTCACCGGCTCCGTGGGCCTGCTTTCGGACGCGCTCGAGGGTCTGGTCAACCTCTTCGCCGCCATCCTCGCCTTCGTCGTTCTTTCCTACGCCCACGACGCGCCCGACCGGGAGCACAACTTCGGGCACGAGAAGGCCGAGTACTTCTCCTCGGGCACCGAGGGGGCGCTCATCTTCGTGGCCGCCGCGGCGATCGTGTGGACGGCGGTGCCGCGGTTGGCCGAGCCCCAGCCGCTCGAGCAGTTGGGCATCGGGCTGGTGATCGCCGCGATCGCGGCGGCGCTGAACGGCGCCTGCGCCTGGGCGATGCTGCGCGGCTCGCGCGAGCACCGTTCGATCACGCTCGAGGCCGACGCCCGCCACCTTCTCACGGACGTCTGGACCACGGGCGGCGTGATCGTCGGCGT
Source organism: uncultured Pseudomonadota bacterium (assembly GCA_946885905.1). The sequence continues at coordinate 3,307 of CAMPHL010000199.1, forward strand.
GCTGCTCGCGGGCATCACCGGCTGGGTGCGCCTGGATGCGCTGGTGGCGATCGCGGTGGCGCTGCACATCCTGTGGACCGGCGCATCCCTCATGCGGCGATCGTTCCACGGCCTCATGGACCAGGCGGTTCCCGAGGCGGAGCGCAAGCAGATCGACGGCATCCTGGCAGTCCTGCGCACCCGCGGCTGCGACTACCACGAGCTGCGTACGCGCCGGGCCGGCGCCCGCAGCTTCGTGGACGTGCACATCCTCGTGCCGGGCACCATGACCGTCCAGGAGGGGCACAACCTCGTCGAGGGCCTCGAGAAGGAGGTCCAGCTACGGCTGCCGCACGTGGAGATGCTCACCCACCTCGAGCCCATCGAGGATCCCCGCAGCTGGACCGACGAGACACACCGGACCACGGAGTAAACACCAGGGCCAGGTACGGGACAGGTACTTGTGCCAGGTCTGTCCTAGGTAGTGTGTCCTCACCTAGGACAGACCTGGCACAAGTACCTGTCCCGTACCTGGCCCCGGTTCTCCGGTTTTAGCGGTAGCCGGCGGCCTGCAGCTCGAAGAGCTCCTTGTAGCGGCCGCCCTGGGCCATGAGCTCGGCGTGGGTGCCGGTCGCCTCGACGCGGCCCTCGCCGAGCACCACGATCCGATCGGCCATGCGCACGCTGGAGAACCGGTGCGAAATGAGCACCGCGGTCTTGCCTTTGGAGAGCTCCTTGAAGCGCTGGAAGACCTCGAACTCGGCGCGGGCGTCGAGGGCGGCGGTCGGCTCGTCGAGGATCAGGACCTGGGCATCGCGCATGTAGGCGCGGGCGATCGCGATCTTCTGCCACTCGCCGCCGGATAGGTCCACGCCGGTCCTGAATCGGCGGCCGATCAGCTGCTCGTAGCGCTGCGGGAGCTTCGCCACCACTTCGTCGGCCAGGCTCGCCCGCGCGGCGTGCTCGATACGCTCGCGATCCCCGCGCGCTTCGATGCGGCCCACGGCGATGTTGTCGGCGGCGGAGAGGTGGAAGCGCACGAAGTCCTGGAAGATCACGCCCACGTTGCGGCGCAGCTCGAAGAGGCCGTACTCGCGCAGGTCGTGGCCATCCAGCAGGATGCGGCCCTCGTCGGGGTCGTACAAGCGCGCGAGGAGCTTTACCAGCGTGGTCTTGCCCGCGCCGTTCTCGCCCACGAGCGCCAGGACTTCCCCGGCCCGCAACGAGAACGAGAGGTGGCGCACCGCCCAGCGATCCGCGCCCGGATATCGGAAGCCCACGTCCTCGAATGTGAATCCCTCCCGGATGGGCGACGGAAACGGGCGGGCGTTCGGCGGGGAAACGATCTCGGGCTCGATCTCGAAGAACGAGAAGAGGTCGTCGAGGTACATCGCCTGGCCCGCGACGGTCGAGAAGCCGGAGAGGAAGCCTTCGAGCAGCCCGCGCAGCCGCAGGAACGAGCCCGAGAGGAACGTGAGGTTGCCGATGGTGAAATCGCCATGGAGCGTGCGCCAGACGATGTAGGCGTAGGCGAAGTAGTAGGCGAAGGTCGAGATCGCGGTCAGCACGCTTCCCCATGCGGCGCGCCGGATCGCGATCCTGCGGTTGGCGCGGAAGAAGCTCACCGCGAGGTCGCGGTAGCGCGCGATGAGGAAGGGGTGGAGCGCGAAGATCTTCACTTCCTTCGCGGTTTCGGCGCTGGCGGCCACCTGCCGGAGGTAGTCGAGCTCCCGGCGCTCGGGGGCGCGATGGTAGTTGAGCCAATAGGTCTGGGAGTTGAAATTGACCTCGCCGAGGAAGGCCGGGATGAGCGCCACCGCGAGCAGGGCCACGAGCCATGGCGCATAGGCGATGAGGCCGGCGACCAGGCTCGCGATCGTCACGATGTCCTGCGCCTGCGAGAAGAGCTGCGTCGTGAGCCCGGTGCGGCCGGCCGCCTGCATGCGCGCCCTTTCGAGCTTGTCCTGGAACTCGCTGTCCTCGAAATCCTCGAGGTCCAGCGTGGCGGCGTGCTCCATGAGCCGCACGCTCGTCGTGGTCGACAGCCGCTCGCCGAGCAGCGAATCGAGCAGCGAAATGCCGCGCGCGAGCAGCTCCGAGCCGATGCCCAGCCCGAACTCGAGGGCGAGCAGGAAGATCACCTGGTCGAGCAGCCCGCTCTCGAACCAGGCCGAGGCGGTCGCCCCCGGCGCCGGCAACTGCGTGAGCCGCACCACCTCGTCGATGATGAGGGCGCCCACGTACAGAGCCGTCACGGGAATCAGCGCCCGCGTGACCCTCAGCGCCACCTGCGCCACCGTGATCCCCGGGCTCGTCTCCCAGACGAGCTTCAGGAACGGCGGGATGTTGCGCATCGCGCCGAGGCGCTCGCGGAAGGACTGGGG
>CAMPHL010000200.1 GCA_946885905.1 uncultured Pseudomonadota bacterium
CGCGCCTAGGAGAGACCTGGCACAAGTACCTGTCCCGTACCTGGCCCCGGTTCAGTTTTTCCTTGGGAAGAGGAGCCAGCTCGTGATCAGTGTGATCAGGCTATAGAGGACCGAGCCGATCAGCGCCGCCCAAAAGCCTGTGACACGGAAACCGGACACGATTTCCGCGGCGAGCCAGAACATCAGGGCGTTGATCACGAAGAGGAAGAGCCCGAGGGTGAGGACCGTGACGGGCAGTGTGAGGAGAACGAGCAGCGGCCGGATGAGCGCGTTGACCAATCCCAGCACCAGCGCGGCGAGCATTGCGGCCCAGAAGCTCGCTACCGTGACGCCGGGGTAGAGGTAAGCCACCAGCAGAAGCGCTGCGGCGTTGATGATCCAGCGGGCGATGAGACTCAGCATGGTCAGAACTCCGGCTTGGGTCGGGGTGGCGGGGTCCAGTCCTGGAGGTTTTCGAGCGCGATGATCGACAGCGCCGCCATCCAGGCCTTGGTGTCGTTGGTCGTGGGGATGTAGTTGAATTCCTTGCCGCCGGCCCCGGTGAACACGGCTTTGCCTTCGATCGCGATCTCCTCCAGGGTCTCGAGGCAATCGGTGGCGAACCCCGGGCAGGCCACGTCCACGCGCCCCACGCCCTCCTTGCCGAGCCCGGCCAGGGTGTCCGCGGTATAGGGCTTCAGCCACTCGGCCGCGCCGAAGCGCGACTGGAAGGCGATCACGGTGCGCTGGTCCATCCACCCCAGCTCCTCGGCGATGAGCTTGCCGCTCTCCAGGCACTGTTCGCGATAGGGATCGCCCGCATCGGCGATCGCCTTGGGGATGCCATGGAAGGAGAGCAGCAGCCTGTCCGGGCGGCCGTGCTTCTCCCAGTATTGGTTGATGTTCTTCGCGATCGCCTTGGCGTACGCGCGGTGGGCGTGGAAATCCTTCAGCACCCTCAGGGGCGGCGCGGGTTTCCACTTGCGCAGCGCCTTGTCCACCGCGTCCTGCACGCTGCCCGTGGTGCTGTCGGCGTACTGCGGGTACATCGGGATCACCACCACGCGGTCGCAGCCCTTCTCGCGCAGCGCCGCGAGGCCGTCGCGCACGGAGGGCTTGCCGTAGCGCATGGCGGCGAAGACCGGGACGTTGGCGCGCAGCCGCTCGCCGATCGAGCCGCGCAGCAATTGCGCCTGGCGCTCGTGGTAAACGCGAAGGGGCGATCCCTCGTTGGTCCAGATGGCGGCGTACTTCTTCGCCGTCTTGCCGGGCCGGAAGGGCAGCACCAGGAGATGAAGGATCGGCAGCCACGCGAGCCGGGGCAGCGTGACGACGCGCGGGTCCGAGAGGAACTCGCGCAGGTACCTGCGCACGGCACCCGGCGTTGGCGCCTCGGGAGTGCCCAGGTTGACGAGCAGCACGCCCGGGGCGGGCGCGCCGGCGTTTTCGGCCATGGAGTTCTTGTTGTTCGAGTGGGAAGGGCTAGGGCGTTCGGAGGGCGCAGCAGCGGCCCCGCTTGCGGGGATGCGACCTCGGAGGACGCCCAGTGTCGACACGTTGCTGCATGAACTTGTCGTGATGGATCGGAGGCTCTACTAGTGTTGCGAGAGCGCGGTGGACATCAGCTTCGCCGTCACGTCCACGATCGGGATCACGCGCTCGTAGGCCATGCGCGTGGGGCCGATCACGCCGACCGTGCCCACCACCTGGCCGTCCACCTCGTAGGGCGCCACGACCATCGACCACTCGTCGAGCGGCACGCGCGTGGACTCTCCGCCGATGAAGATCTTCACCCCCTCGGCCCGCTCGCTCTGCTCGAGCAGGTCCAGGAGCGCCGTCTTGGTCTCGAAGAGGTCGAAGAGCCTGCGCAGCTGCTGCATGTCCGAGGGCAGGCCGAGCAGGTTGCGCTCGCCCGAGATCACCACGCCGTCGACGGGCTGCCGGATGCCCTCGCTGCCCACGGCGATCGCGGCCTGCATGAGCGAGGAGATGTCGCGGTGCAGATCCAGGAGCTCGGCCCGTACGCGCGTGCGCAGTTGCCCGAAGTCCAGCCCCGCGTAATGCTGGTTCACGAAATTGGTCGCCTCCTGCAGTTGCGAGGCGGTGTACGTACGGTCGGTGACGAGGACCCGGTTCTGCACCTCGCCGTCGCTCGCCACGATGATGAGCAGCACCCGCCGCTCGGTGAGCGCGAGGAACTCCACGTGCCGCAGGACCGCAGCGTCGCGCCGCGGTGCCACCACGATGCCGGCGAAGTGCGTGAGGTCCGAGAGCATCTGCGAGGCAGCGGCCACCAGCCGGTGCGGGTCGTCGGGCGCCAGCGACTCGGTGAGCTGCTTGCGCTCGCCCTCCTGGATCGGCTGGACGGTGAGCAGCGTATCCACGAAGTAGCGGTAGCCCTTGGGCGTGGGCACGCGGCCGGCGGAGGTGTGCGGGCTCGCCACGAAACCCATCTCCTCGAGGTCGGCCATCACGTTGCGGATGGTGGCCGGCGAAAGCTCCAGGCTGCAGGCGCGCGAAAGGGAACGCGAGCCAACGGGCTGTCCATCGACGATGTATCGCTCGACGAGCACCTTGAGCAGGGACTGAGCGCGTTCAGAGAGCATGGGCGGTCCTATTTTAATGATTTAATTGCGGCCATGCCCACCGCATTCAAGTCCGTCGCGATCGTCGGAAAGAGCGATGCCGCGAGCCTTCCGGACAGCCTCGACCAGATCTCCGCGGTGCTGCGCGCGCGGGGCCTGAAGATCGCGATGGACCCGGCCACGGCGGGCGTTTCACGCGTGAAGCCCGATACAGTCGCGGAGGTCGCGCAGCTGCCGGCGCGCTCGGACCTGTGCATCGTCGTGGGCGGCGACGGCTCGCTCATCGCCTGCGCACGCCTCATGGCCGAGCACGGCGTTCCGCTGGTGGGCGTGAACCTCGGGCGCCTGGGCTTCCTCACCGACATCCCGGCGGATTCGGCAGCCACCAGCATCGAGTCGATCCTCGACGGCGAATTCACCCCCGAGAGCCGGTTGCTCCTCGAAGGCTCGGTGCGCCGCGGCCGGAAAGTCGTCGAGCGATCGCTCGCGGTGAACGACATCGTGGTGAGCCGCGGCGCCATGGGCAGCATGATCGAGTTCGCCGTCACGGTGGACGGAGAGTTCATCTACAGCCTGCGCGCGGACGGCCTCATCGTCGCCACACCCACGGGCTCGACGGCCTATGCGCTTTCCGCGGGCGGGCCGATCCTGCACCCGGCGCTCTCGGCCATCGCGCTCGTCCCCATCTCGCCGCACACGCTCTCCAACCGCCCGGTGGCGATCCGCAGCACCTCGCGCATCGAGGTGACGCTCGTGCGCGGCGAGGGGGCGCGCGCGAACTTCGACGTGCAGGCGCACTACGAGCTCGAGCCCGGCGACGTGGTCGCGGTCCAGGTGGCCCCCAAGCCCGCCACGCTGCTGCATCCCAAGGGTTATCGCTACTTCGCGATGTTGCGCCAGAAGCTTCGCTGGCACGAGCGGGCTTCCTGAGCCTGCTCGCTTCGCGCGTAGCCGGCCGGGAACACGGATGAAACGGATAAAGCGGATGAACACGGATGAGGCAAAGGCCCCGGCCTGTCGTGCCTCGCGCTCGGCTGCAACACGGATAGTCCACGGACACAATCCTGGTTGGTTTTATCCGTGTCCATCCGTTTTATCCGTTTCATCCGTGTTCCAAAGCTTCTCGTCCGCATAACTCGAAGATGCTGCGCGCACTCTCCATCAGGGATTACGTGATCGTCGAGCGCCTCGACCTGGAGCTGGCCGACGGCTTCACGGCGCTCACGGGAGAGACGGGCGCGGGCAAGTCGATCCTGGTCGACGCCCTGGCGCTGGCCCTCGGTGGCCGGGCCGACGCGGGCGTCGTGCGCGCGGGCACGGCGAAGGCCGACGTGAGCGCCGATTTCGATGCCGCGAACCTGGAGGATGTGCGCCAGTGGCTCGCCGCCCAGGAGCTGGAAGAAGCCGATGGGGCGTGCATCGTACGCCGCACGATCGATGCCTCGGGCCGCTCGCGGGCCTTCGTGAACGGCCGTCCGGCCACGGTCGCGCAACTGAAGGAGCTGGGCGAGATGCTGGTGGACATCCATGGCCAGCACGACCACCAGCTGCTGGGCAAGCGCGAGCGGCAGCGCCAATTGCTCGATGCCTTCGCCGGCGCCACCACCCTCGCCGCGGAAGTCGCGCAGCGCTACGCCGCATGGCGGCGCGCGGCCGACCAGCGCCAGGCGCGCGAGAGCGCGCAGAGGACCTCCGCGCGCGAGCGCGAGCTTCTCTCCCACGAGATTCGCGATCTCGAAGCGCTCGCCTTCGAAGCGGCCCGGTGGCACGAGGACCAGGCCGAGCACCGGCGCCTGGCCCACGCGCAGGAGCTGATCGCGACCGTGTCCGAATGCGCCGAGGCGCTGGACGAATCGGATTCGGCCGCGGCCAACGTGCTGGCCCACGCCTCGGCGCGCCTTGCCGCTGCGGCTGCGCTCGATCCGGGGCTGGAGGAGGTGCGGCGCGAAGCCCAGTCGGCCGCGGAGCAGGCGCGCGAGGCGGCCCAGCAGCTGCGCCGCTACCTTCAGCGCCTGGAGGTGGACCCGGGGCGCCTGGGCCAGCTCGACGCGCGCATCAAGGCCGTTATCGACAGCGCACGCAAGTACCGCGTCGAGCCGGCGGAGCTTCCTGCCGCGCTCGCGGAGCGGCGCGATCGACTGGCGCAACTCGGCGGCGAGGAGAGCCTCGAGGCGCTGCGCGCGCAGGAGGCCGCGAACGAAAAGGCGTTCCGAGAAAGCGCGGCGAAGTTGAGCCAGGCGAGGCGCGAGGCGGCGCGCAAGTTGGGCGCCGAAGTCACCGCGACGATGCAGCGCCTCGCGATGGCGGGCGGCAAGCTGGAGGTCGCCCTGGAGCCGCTGGACCGGACATCGGCCGGGGGCCTCGAAGCCGTCGAGCTTCGCGTGGCCGCGCACGCGGGACAGCCGCTCGCTCCGCTCGCGAAAGTCGCCTCGGGAGGCGAGCTCTCGCGACTGTCCCTCGCGGTGCAGGTCCTTCTCTCGGGCAAGGCATCGGTGCCCACGCTCGTGTTCGACGAGGTCGACTCCGGCATCGGCGGAGGCGTCGCCGAGGTCGTGGGCCAGCTCCTGCAGTCGCTCGGCCGCCACCACCAGGTGCTCTCGGTCACGCACCTGCCGCAAGTCGCGGTGCATGCGCGTTCCCAGCTCCGGGTGGCCAAGCGGCCCGGCGCGCGCGGCACCGTCGCCTCGGTCGAGCCCCTGGACGCTGCCGAGCGGGTGGACGAGATCGCGCGCATGCTGGGCGGGATCAAGGTCACCGAGACCACCCGGCGCCACGCGGACGAGATGTTGCAAAACGCCCGCTCTGCGGGTACACAAGTACGCAAGGAGAAGGGGAAGGCGGCTGCCGGGCGATCCTGACCGCCCCCCGGGGAGAGGCGCATGGAGTCTGCGGGTAGCGGCAAGTGCGGCCTGGTGTTGGCGGGCGGGGGTGCGCGCGCCGCCTACCAGGTCGGCGTGCTGCAGGCCATCCGCGAGATGCTGCCCGAGCCCCGGATCAACCCGTTCCCCATCATCTGCGGTACGTCG
>CAMPHL010000201.1 GCA_946885905.1 uncultured Pseudomonadota bacterium
GGGCGAGGGCGAACCGCACGGCGAGCATCCGCGGGATGTGGCCGCGGGCGAAGTGGCCCAGCTCGTGGGCGAGCACCGCCTCGACCTCCTCGGGGGTGAGCCGCTCGAGCAGCGTGTCGAAGAAGACGATGCGCTTGGTGCGGCCGAACCCGGTGAAGTAGGCGTTGCCGTGGCTCGAGCGCTTGGAGCCGTCCATCACGTAGAGGCCCGAGCTCGTGAAACCGCAGCGCGCGAGCAGCCGCTCGATGCGCCGGCGCAGGTCCTGGTCATCCAATGGGTTGAAGCGGTTGAAAAGCGGCGCGATCCAGCGCGGGAACGCGACCACGAGCACGAGCGTGAAGGCCATCCACGCGAGCCAGGCGTAGAACCACCAGAACGAGCCCGCGTGCTCCAGCAGCCAGAAAACGGCGAGCAGCAGCGGTGCCCCCAGCGCGGCGGCGAGCAGCAGGCCCTTGAGCATGTCGGCCGCGAAGAGCCTCGCCGTCATGCGGTTGAAGCCGTGGCGCTCCTCGACCACGAACGTGCGCCACAGGTCGAAGGGCATCGACGCGAGCGCCCCCGCGAGGAGCACACCGAACACCGTTCCCAGGTGGCGCGCATATCCGTCGCCCAGCAGGCGAGCGGACAGGGCATCGATCGCGGCGATGCCGCCACCCACCGTGAGGAAGAGCAGCAGGACGCCATCGATAGCCGCGAGCTCGAACAGACTCAAACGTTGCTTGTCCAGCGTATAGTCGGCCGCGCGCCGGTGGGATTCGATCGGGATGAGGCCGGCGAAGTCGGCGGGCACCTCGCCGCGGTGCAACGCCACATGGCGCGCCTGGCGCAAGCCCAGCCACAGGCGCCATGCGAGGGCGGCGGTGACGAAGGCGATGAAGATGATGGAGAAGGCGGAAGCGCTCAAGGCGTTTGGACGATAGCGATGGGGCGTGACACAATCGGCGCGGCAAGCAAATGGCACACGACAAGACCCCGCTGGTCTGGATAGACATGGAAATGTCGGGCCTCGTTCCCGAGCGCGACCGCGTGCTCGAGGTCGCGATGGTCGTCACCGACGCGGACCTGAAAGTCCTCGCCGAAGCTCCGGTCTACGTGGTCCACCAGCCCGACGAGGTCCTGGAGGCCATGGACTCGTGGAACAAATCCACCCACGGCAAGTCCGGACTGGTGGACAAGGTCCGCGCCTCCACGTTCACCGAGGCCGAGGTCGAGGCGCGCCTGGTCGAGTTCCTGCGGCCCATCGTCGCCGAGCGCACCGCTCCCCTCTGCGGCAACACCGTGCACCAGGACAGGCGCTTCATGGCCCGTTACCTTCCGCTCCTGGAGGCGTACCTGCACTACCGGATCGTCGACGTCTCCACGCTCAAGGAGCTCGCCAAGCGCTGGCGGCCCGAGGTGCTCGCCGGAGTGACCAAGGAAGGCAAGCACGAAGCGCTCGCCGACATCCACGAATCGATCGAGGAGCTGCGGCACTACCGCCGCACTTTCCTGGTCGCGCCGGAGCAGGCCTAGGGCCGCGTCGGGCCGCTGCAGGGCGCTAGCCCTCCGCCCAATCGAGCGAGCGCTGCACCGCGCGCTTCCAGCCGGACAGCCGCGCCTGGGCCTCTTCGCGCGGCACATGCGGCTCGAAGACCCGATCCCGCGCCCAGAGTGAAGCGATCTCGGCCTCGTCCCGCCAGAACCCGGTGGCGAGTCCCGCGAGGTAGGCCGCGCCCAGCGCCGTGGTTTCCGTGACCTTCGGGCGGACCACGGGCACGCCCAGCAAGTCGGCCTGCAGCTGCATCAGGTGGTTGGAGGCCGTCGCGCCGCCATCGACGCGTAGCTCGGAGAGCGCCAGCCCCGAGTCGTTCGCCATCGCCTCGATCAACTCGGCGCTCTGGAACGCGATCGCTTCGAGCGTGGCGCGCGCGAGGTGCGCCCGCGTCGTCCCGCGCGTGATGCCCACGATGGCGCCGCGCGCCCTCGGATCCCAGTAGGGCGCGCCCAAGCCGGACAGCGCGGGCACGAAGTAGACCCCGCCCGAGTCGGGAACCGAGGCCGCGAGCGCATCGATGTCCGCCGCGCGCGCGATGATGCCGAGGCCGTCGCGCAGCCACTGGATCGCGGCGCCCGCGATGAAGACGCTACCCTCGAGCGCGTAGTGCGTGCGCTCCCCGCGGCGCCAGCCCACGGTCGCGACAAGCCGGTTGCGGGAGACCGCCGGCTTTTCGCCCGTGTTCATCAGCAGGAAGCAACCGGTCCCGTAGGTGTTCTTCGCCATGCCGGGGCGATGGCAGGCCTGGCCGAAGAGCGCGGCCTGCTGGTCGCCGGCGATGCCGGCGACCGCGATGCCGCCGGGCAAACCTTCGCAGGCCGTGGTGCACGCGATGCCGCTCGAGTCCACGACCCGCGGCAGCACCGCGCCCGGGATGTCGAGCAACGCGAGCAGGTCGTCGTCCCACTGCAGGCGCCGGATGTCGAAGAGCAGCGTGCGCGAGGCGTTGCTCACGTCCGTCACGTGCGCTCGACCGCCCGAGACCTGCCACGCGAGCCAGGTGTCGATCGTGCCGAAGGCGAGCTCGCCGCGGCGGGCGCGCTCCCGCGCTCCGGGAACGTTGTCGAGCAGCCAGGCGAGCTTGGTGCCCGAGAAGTAGGCGTCGAGCACCAACCCCGTGCGCTCCGCAAACAGCGCTTCGTGGCCGGCATGTCGCAGAGCGTCACATCGCGACGCGGTGCGGCGGTCCTGCCACACGATCGCATTGGCCACGGGCCGGCCCGTGGCGCGATCCCAGAGCAGCGTGGTCTCGCGCTGGTTGGTGATGCCGATCGCCGCGACGTCGGAGGCGGCGAGCCCGGCCTTGGCGAGCGCCTGGGCAGCCACGTCGCGCTGCGTGTTCCAGATCTCGAGCGCATCGTGCTCCACCCATCCCGGCTGTGGAAATATCTGGCGGAATTCTTGCTGGGCTGAAGCGAGCACGTGCCCGTCGCGCCCGAAGGCTATCGCGCGCGAGCTCGTGGTGCCCTGGTCGAAGGCTAGAACGGCCTTCATATGACGGGTGTAAGTATCGGAGGGCTTTGGTTTTTACGGCGATCATACGTTAAAATCCCCGGAGAACCGGCGCCACCTGGAGCAGGGATCAGGAGAGTTCCGTGGGACTTCTAGACGATCTTAAAAAACAGGCCGACGACCTCAAGGCCAAGGACACCGACCGCACGGAGAGCATGCGCACGACCGCCGTCGCGGTCGACCACGCGCTGCGCCGCGTCTTCCTCTACATGAACGACCTCGGCAAGCAGCTGAACGTCGTCCAGATGCCCAGCCCGTTCAAGTACAACCTGCCTTCCGTGGGTGACATCGACGGCCTCACGCTGAAGGACGTCTTCGTCGACTTCCGTTCCAAGCACTTCATCGACAAGGACTACTACGGCGAGGTGCACTGCGCCTACCGCAACTGGTCGGACAAGGTGCTCACGGTGAAGAAGGGCCCGGACGAGATGGAGAAGTTCCGGGACGTCCTCTGGCAGTCCAACATCGAGCACAAGAGCGAGCAGTTCCGCGACCAGCGCAAGGTGATCACGCACGAGGTCTTCAAGATCAACTGCGAGTTCCGCGTGCAGGCCAAGATCGAGGGCGACCACGAGACCGGCAAGATCAAGATCGTCACGAAGAACGTGGGCGCGCTCGAGGTCGACCTCTTCATGCTGACGGCGCAGGAGTTCAACGAGAAGGCGGTCGAGGAGTTCGCCAAGTACTTCATCGGGCGGCCGAACAGCTGGGCCGACCTCGTCAAGCGCTCGGTGCTCGTGGCCAAGCCCGCGACGAGCACGGTGCCGCCGCGGCCCAGGCAGGAACCGAAGTACGTGATCCACAAGGAACCCGATCCGGCGCCGCAGGAAGAGAAGAAGGGCGGCCTGCTGGGTTCGTTGAAGTCCCTCATCAAGAAGGACTGAGCGGGGGCCACGCCCGTGCGCCGCCTCGCCGTCCTGGTGGGCACGCGCAAGGGACTCTTCGTCCTTTCGGCCGACCGCGGCCGGCGCCGCTGGCGCATGAACGGTCCCCACTTCCTCGGCGAGGCGGTCAACCACGCGCTGCTCGACCCGCGCGACGGGCGCACCCTGGTGGCCGCAGTCAAGGCGGGGCATCTCGGTCCCACCGTGTATCGTTCGCAGGACCTGGGCACGACGTGGAAGGAGGCTTCCCGCCCGCCGCAATTCGCCAGGGCCGAGGGCGCCGGGGGCGACGCCGTCGATCACGTCTTCTGGCTCACGCCGGGGCATGCGAGCCAGCCGGGACGGTGGTATGCGGGCACCAGCCCGCAGGGCTTGTTCGTGAGCGATGACGGCGGGGCGAGCTGGGAGGGTGTGGCCGGCTTCAACGGATTGCGCGGCACCGCGCCCTGGATCGCGCGCGGCCAGGACGCGCCGCCGGACGGGGCCACCCTGCATTCGATCAACGTCGATCCAGCCGATCCGCGCCACCTGTACATCGGGCTTTCCGCCGGCGGCGCCTTCGATTCGGACGACGGGGGCGCCACCTGGAAACCACTCAACGGCGGTTGCGCGGCCGATTTCCTGCCCGATCCCGAGGCCGAATACGGCCACGATCCGCATTGCCTGCGGGTGCACCCCTCGAGCGGGGACGTGTACCAGCAGAACCACTGTGGCGTATACCGTCTCGACCGGAAGGCGAGGCGCTGGGAGCGCATCGGAAGCGCGATGCCGAGGGAGATCGGCGATATCGGGTTCCCCCTGGTGCTGCATCCGCGCGATCCGGCCACGCTCTGGGTCTTCCCGATGGACGGCGGCTCGGTGTGGCCGCGGGTCCCGATCGGGGGCAAGCCCGCCGCGTACGGCTCGCGCGATGCGGGGCGCAGCTGGAAGCGGCTCGACAAGGGGCTGCCGCGCGCGCAAGGCTGGTTCACGGTCAAGCGGCAGGCCATGTGCGCCGATGCGATGCAGCCCCTAGGGCTCTATTTCGGCACCACGGGCGGCGAGGTGTGGGCGAGCTTCGACGAGGGCGCGAGCTGGCAATGCCTGGCGCTGCACTTGCCGCAGATCCATTCGGTGGAGTCCGCCCTCACGGCATGAGGGTGCTGCTTCCGAGCCCGCTCGCGTCCTATACCGCCGGCGCCCGCGAAGTGGAGGCCGACGGGGATACGCTCGAGGGGATCCTGGCGGACCTGGACCGGCGCTATCCCGGCATCCGCTTCCGCATGATCGACGAGCAGGACGCCATCCGCCCGCACATCAAGATCTTCGTGAACCGCGAGCAGGCCGCATCCATCGGCCGGCCGCTCGCCCCCGGCGACGAGGTGCTCGTGGTAGCCGCCCTGTCGGGGGGCTGACTCGTTGTAAGATTGCCCTCGTCACCCGCTGGCAAAATTACAAAGCCCATTCCTTAGGAGGACCCGATGTTCCGCAAATCCCTTTTCGCGGCGTTCGCCCTTGCCTTCTCGTGCGGCGCGCAGGCCCAGACCGAGATCCAGTTCTGGCATTCGATGGGCGGCGCCCTCGGCGACAAAGTCAACGAGCTCGCCAACAAGTTCAACGCCTCGCAGAAGGACTACAAGGTGGTGCCC
>CAMPHL010000202.1 GCA_946885905.1 uncultured Pseudomonadota bacterium
TCGTCGGCCAATCCGGCGATGACCGAGAGGTCGTGAGTGATCCATATGAGCCCCGCGCCGCTCTCGCGGCACAGCTTCTGCATCTCGAACAGTATCTGTCCCTGGATCGTGACGTCGAGCGCCGTCGTGGGCTCGTCGGCGATGACGAGGTCGGGCTTGTTGATGAGCGCGATCGCGATCGCCACGCGTTGGCGCATGCCGCCCGAGAAATGGTGCGGATAAGCGCGCAGCCGCTCGTCCGGCGAGGCGATGCCCACGCGGCCGAGGGCCTCGCGGCACCGCGCGAGCGCGCTCTCGCGCGAGATGTCGCGGTGCGCGAGGACCGCCTCGATCATCTGCGTGTCGACCCGGAGGACCGGGTTGAGCGTCATCATCGGGTCCTGGAAGATCATCGCGACCCGGTTGCCGCGCAGGGCGCGCCACTCGCGCGCTTGCAGGGTGCCGAGGTCGCGGCCATTGAGCAGGATCCGGCCCGCGACGATGCGCCCGGGCGCGTCGACGAGTCCCATGATCGAATATCCCGTCATCGACTTGCCGGAGCCGGACTCGCCGACCAGTCCCAGCACGCGCCCGCGATCCAGCGAGAGACTCACGTCGTCCACGGCCTTCACGACGCCGGCCTTGGTGAAGAAGTGCATGCGCAGGCCCTCGACCCGAAGCAGGGGTGGGTGGCCGCTCATCGCTTGAGCCGCGGATTCATGATGTCGCGCACCTGGTCGGCTACCAGGTTGATCGCGACGATGGTGAGCAAAAGCGCGAGCCCCGGATAGAAGCTGATCCAGTATTTGCCCGACAGGAGGTACTGGAAGCCGTTCGATATGAGAAGGCCGATGGAAGGCTCGGTGATCGGCAGTCCCAGGCCCAGGAACGAGAGCGCCGCCTCCAGCTGGATCGCGTGCGCGACCTGCACCGTGGCCACGACGATCAGCGGCGGCAGGCAATTCGGCAGAAGGTGGCGCAGGGCGATGCGCGCGCGGGAGAGCGCGAGCACCTGGGCCGCCTCCACGTATTCCTTCTGCCGTTCCACGAGCGCGGCCGAGCGCACGGTGCGCGCGTAATAGGCCCACTGCACCGCGACAAGGGCCACGATGATCTTGTCAACGCCCTGGCCCAGCATCGCCAGCAGGACGAGCGCGATGAGGATCGCGGGAAACGAGAGTTGGATGTCCACGATGCGCATCACGATCGCATCGACCACCCCGCCGAAGTAGGCCGCTGCGAGACCCACCACCAGACCGATCGCCAGCGCGATAACGGTGGCCGTCACGCCTACGAACAGCGAGATCCGGACGCCGTAGAAAATACCCGAGAGCATGTCGCGGCCCTGGTCGTCGGTGCCGAGCCAGTAGGGCTTGCCGGTCGTAGTGGATTTCTCCCCCGGCGGCAGCTTCGAATCCATCACGTCGAGCTGCGCGAGATCGTACGGGTTCTGTGGCGAGATCCAGGGCGCGGTAATAGCTATCAACACGATGGCCACCAGCAGGGCGAGCCCGCCGAGCGCCAGGCGGCTCTCGGCGAATTCGGCCGCGAAGCGGCGCAGCGGCGACTCGTCGCGCGCGGGAACCTGGGCTTGCGGGGTTTCGGTGGCGACGACGCCCATGGCTAGTGCGCGGCGGCGGTGCCGAGCCGCACCCGGGGATCGAGCACGGAATAGAGCACGTCGACGACGAAGTTGATGAGGATGAAGATCGCGACGATCACCAGCAGGTAGGCCACGATCACCGGCCGGTCGAGCTGGTTGATCGAGTCGATGAGGAGCTTGCCGGTGCCCGGCCAGGCGAAGATCGTCTCGGTGATGATCGCGAAGGCGATGACCGACCCCAACTCCAGCCCGATCACCGTCACGATCGGGATGAGGATGTTCTTGAGGATGTGCACGCCGATCACGCGGGACGGGCGCAAGCCCTTCGCGCGCGCGAACTTCACGTAGTCCTGCAGCGAGGCTTCGCGGGCGCTCGCGCGGGTGAGCCGGATGAGCAGCGAGAGCTTGAAGAGCGCGAGGTTGAGTGCCGGCATCGCCAGGTGGGCCAGGCCGTCGAGCGTGAGGAAACTCAACGGCACGCCCAGCACCGTGACGGTCTCGCCGCGCCCGTTGGGCGGGAGCCAACCGAAATGCACCGAGAAGACCATGATGAGCACGAGCCCCACCCAGAAGGTCGGCAGGCTGAAGCCCAGGATGGAGCCGGCCATGATGCCGCGGCCCAGCAGCGAGTCAGGCCGGAGGCCCGCGATCAAGCCGAGCGGGATCCCGATCACGATCGCCAGCAGCATCGCGGCGAACGCGAGCTCCAGCGTCGCGGGAAGCTTCTCGAGGATGAGCTGGATCGCCGGCACGTTGAACACGAACGAGTTGCCGAGGTCGCCGGCGGCGCCGCGTCGCAGGAACGTCGCGTACTGCTCGAGCATGGGCTTGTCGAGGCCCAGCGCCGCGGTCGCTCGCGCCCTCTCGATCTCGTCGGCCTGGGGATTCACCAGCAGCTCGATCGGGTTGCCGATCGCATAGACGCCCAGGAAAACCAGGAACGACATCAGGACGAGCACGAACAGGCTCTGCCCGAAGCGGCGGATGGCGAAAGCGAGCATGGGAAGGAAGATTGTGCCAGCGAAGAGCCCCGCCGTAGCGGGGCTTCTTCGGGCCGGGGGTTGCGCCCTACCTGGCGGGCTTGAGGCCCATGGCGAGCGTGTACTGGTCCGTGCGGGCGGTGTACTTCATGTCCTTCGTCGTGGCCCAGGTGCTGAGCTCGTAGTGGATCGGGATGAGGCCCACGTCGTTCATCGCCGTTTCGGCGGCCTGCTGGATGATCGCCTCGCGCCTCTTCTCGTCCATGGTTACGAGTGCCTCCATGACCATCTTGTCGAATGCAGGGTTCGAGTAGCGGGCGCGGTTGGTGACGCCCATCCCCTTGGCCGGGTCGTGCGTGGCCAGCAGCGATCGCAGGCTCGAACCCTGCTCGCCCGACTCCGTGCCCCAACCCAGCACCATGTAGCCGAGTTCGCCCTTTGTCGCGCGGGTGAAGTATACGTTGGCAGGCATCGTTTCGACCTTGGCGTCGATGCCCGCGCGCGAGTAGAACTGCGCGATCGCCTGGCAGATGGCGGCGTCGTTGATATAGCGGTTGTTCGGGCCGTGGATCGTCATCGAGAAGCCGTTCGGGTAGCCGGCCTCGGCGAGCAGCTTCTTCGCGGCTTCCGGATCGTACTTCGGGGGCTTCAGCTTCTTCGACGTGCCCGGGAAGAAGTCCGGCAGGAGCTGCGCCGCGGGCATCGCCTTCTTCTCCATGATGCGCTCGGCGATCGCGTCGCGGTTGATGGCCATCGACAGGGCCTTGCGCACGCGAGCGTCCTTGAACGGGTTCTTGTCGAGCGGCTTGCCGTCCTTGGCGGTCACGAACGGAACCGCCTTGTCGTCGCGCTGGTTCATGTGGACGTAGATCACGCGATTCGAGACCTTGTCCGACAAGGCGTACATCTTGTCCTGGGAGAGCCTGGCGATATCCGAGGTGGGCACCGTCTCGATCATCTGCACGTCGCCGGAGAGCAGCGCCGCGACCCGCGCGGCGGAGTTGGTGAGGATCTTGAAGGTGACCTTGTCCCAGGGCTCCTCGCCGCCCCAGTAGCCGTAGTTGGCCTTCATCACCACGCGCTGGTTGGGCACGTACTCCACGAACTTGTAGGGGCCGGTGCCGATCGCCGCCTTGCCCGAGTTGTAGTCGGCCGTGCTCGCCTTCTCGCCGTGGACCCTGGAGACGATGTACACCGAGCCCAGGTCGCTCGGCAGCAGCACGTGCGGCGCCGCGGTCTTGAAGATGAGCGTGTACGGATCGGTCGCCTTCGCCTCGACGATGGGCTTGGTGAAGGTGGCGAAGGACGAGGGGCTGTTGGGCACCCCGGGCACGCGCTTCAGCGTGAAGAGGACATCCTCGGCGGTGAAGGGCGTGCCGTCGTGGAACTTCACGTTCTTGCGCAGCTTGAACTCCCACGTGAGCTCGTCGATGGCGCGCCACGAAGTCGCGAGCCCGGGCACCAGCTTCTGGTTGTGGTCGCGCTTGACCAGCGGCTCGAAGACGTGAAGCAGCAGGCCGTTGTTCGGCGACAAGTTGTGGTAGTGCGGGTCGATCGACGTGATCGCCGCCTGCAGGCCGATGGACACCTCGCGTTCCTTCTGCGCGTGGACGAGGGGCGCAACCGCCAGGACGAGCGCGGCGGCTGCGAGCTGAAGCATTCGCAACATGAAGTCCTCCGGGGAGTGGTCGGCGCATGATACCGTGGCTGCATGAGCCTCGTGGAGCGCTTCGAGGCGATCCTCGCCTCCGGCCGTGACGACGCGCTGCTGCGCTTCAGCCTCGGCATGCAGTACCTGCAGGCAGGGCAAGCCGCGCGCGCGGCGCAGCACCTGCGCTGTGCCGTCGGGCACGATCCCGGTTACTCGGCAGCGTGGAAGCTTCTCGGCAAGTCCCTTGCCCAGTCAGGCGATGCGGCCGGTGCCGCCGCGGCCTATCGTGAAGGCATCGAGGCTGCCGAGCGCAAGGGGGACAAGCAGGCCGCGAAGGAAATGACGGTGTTCCTTCGGCGGATCGAGAGGTCGTTGGGCAGCTAGGCGGCCGCGAGGAAGGACTCGAGCTCGCGCACCGGCGCATCCTTCACCACGGCAGCGCGGCCGAGCTCCTCGAGCAGGATGAGCGTGATGCGCCCGTCGACGTTCTTCTTGTCCCGGCCCATGAGGTCGAGCCACGCATGCACTTCGAACTTCGGCGGCGTGACGGGCAAACCGAGGCGTTCGACAATGCCGGCGAGCCGGTCCGCCGCGGCGTCCGGGATTCGGCCTTGCCGGGCCGAAAACCTGGCGGCCATGACCATGCCGGCTGCCACGGCCTCGCCATGCAGCCACTTGCCGTAGCCGCTGCCGGTCTCGATGGCGTGCCCGAACGTATGGCCGAAGTTGAGCAGCGCCCGGACTCCCGATTCGCGCTCGTCGGCGGCGACGATCGCGGCCTTGACTTCGCAGGAACGCCGGATCGCGTGAGCCAGCGCCTCCGGGTCGCGGCGGCGCAGTGACTCGGCATGCTGCTCGACCCAGGCGAGGAACTCCGCGTCCGAGATCGCGCCGTACTTCAGTACCTCCGCGAGGCCCGCCGACAGCTCGCGCTCCGGCAGCGTGGCGAGCAGCTCAGTGTCCGCGATCACGGCCACCGGCTGGTGGAACGAGCCGATCATGTTCTTGCCGAGCGGGTGGTTGATGCCCGTCTTCCCGCCGACCGAGGAATCAACCTGCGCGAGCAGCGTCGTCGGAACCTGCAGGAACGACACACCCCGCTGGTACGTCGCCGCGGCGAATCCGGCCATGTCGCCCACGACGCCGCCACCGACCGCGACGAGCACGGTGCGCCGGTCGGCCTTGGCGCGGAGCAGCCCTTCGTAGATGAGGTCGAGGGTGCGCCAGTCCTTGTGCTCCTCGCCGTCGGGAACGACGATGCGCATCGCCGAGCCTGAAACGGGGGCGAGCGC
>CAMPHL010000203.1 GCA_946885905.1 uncultured Pseudomonadota bacterium
CGAGATCGGTCCACGCCGTGAGGAGCACCACCGGCAGGTCGGGATGCCGGTCGCGGATCTGCTTGAAGAGCGCGCGCCCCTCCTCGCCGCCGGTCGTGTCCGCGGCGAAGTTCATGTCCTGGAGCACGAGGTCCACCGGCGTGCGCTCGAGCGCCGCGAGCCCCTTCTCCGGCGAATCGGCATGCACCGTCTCGATGTCGTGCAGCGACAGCAACACGTCCAGCGCCGTGGCGATGGAGGCGTTGTCGTCGATGACCAGGACGGTGGGCATGTCAGGCGCCAGGAGCCGGCATCAAGCGGTCCGCGTCGCGATGGCGGGCGAGATGCTGGCCGCCTTCGAGGCCGGGCCATAGACGGCGACGATCCCGAGCACCCAGAGCGCCGCGGCGCCGTAGGCCATGTACTCGATCGGCAGCCGTGGCACTCCGGTGTAGGCGATGAGCAGGCGGTTCAGGCCCAGGGCGAGCAGCAGGCCCGCGGCGATCCCGCCGGTAGTGATGATGAAGTTCTCCACCATGAAGTAGCGCAGGATATCGCGCCACCGCGCCCCGAGCGCGCGGCGCACGCCGATCTGCTTGCGCCGCTGGGCCACGCGCAGCATCGTCATGCCGACGATCCCGCTCGAGGTGACGAGCAGCAGCAACGCGCTGATCGACACCAGCATCCACGCCATGGCGCGCTCGTTGCGGTAGCGGCTCGTGCGGTCCTCGGCCACGGAGCGCTTGAACGTGCGCAGCGGCGTGGACGACATCTTGCGCAGGGTTTCCTCGGCGTCCGAGAGCGCCTTGTCGAGCTTTCCCGGCTCGGCGCGGATGACCCACCGGCTGAAGGCCACCGACATGCGGATCGGCAGGATGACCGAATACGCGCCCGTCTGCGATCCCGCGCCCGGGCTCATCAGGTTCTCGACGACCCCGACGATCCGCATCGGCTGCATGCGCTCGGGCGACCCCTGCCAGAGCTCGCGGCCCACGTAGGTGGTCGCATCGGGGAACAGGAACTTCGCCAGCGGCAACGAGACGAGGACGACTTGCGGGACGCCGTCGTCGGGACGGGCGGTGCGCGGGTCGTATTCGATCATGTCGCCTTCCGCGAGGTCGCGGCCCTCGACGAGCTTCATGCCCATGGTCTCGACGAAGCCGGGCTGCACGCTGTAGAACGCGGGCGTGGCGGATTCGCGCGCCTGGGTGGGCGAAAGGCGGATGCTGCTGGAGTTTCCCGAGCGCGACATCGGCATCTGGTTGGTCCAGGCGGCGGAGACTACCCCGGGGATCGCCTCGAGCGCCGCCAGCTCGCGCCGCTGCTCGGCGATGGCCTCGGGGTGGGGGCGGCGCTCGAGCGGCCGCGCGTAGACGTAGCCCACGTCCTGCTCCTTGGCGACGCCGCTCGGGCGCTTGGACACGGCGATGCGCTGCTCCACGACGAAGAGCGCGTTGGCGAGGATGGCGAGGCTGATCGCGACCTGCAGGGCGACGAGCAGGGGGCCGGTGCGGCTGCGAAGGAGCGACGAGAAGATCGGACCGATTTCCATTCCGGGCCTCACTGGGACTTGAGTTGAAGGGCGGGCGAGACCTGGCAGGCGCGCCAGGTGGGCAGCAGGCCCGCGACGACGGCCGCCGCGACCGCGATCACGAAGGTCGCCGCGAGCATGGACCAGTCCATGTGCGCGAGGGCCCCGAGGTCCTGCGACTGCTTGCGGATGAGCGCGAGGCTTCCGATGGCGAAAACGAGCCCGAGCAACCCGCCGGCGAGGCCCACGACGGCCGTTTCGGTCAGGAACTGGCGGAAGATCTCGCCCTGGCCCGCGCCCAGCGCGCGCCGCACGCCGACCTCGGCCGCCCGCGAGGAGAACTTGGCCAGCAGCAGCCCCATGGTGTTCACGATGCACAGCGCGAGGAAGCCGAAGGAGAGCCACACGGCGATCTTGCTGTCGGCGCGCACCACTTCCATGTATTCCAGCCACTCCATCACGTCGAAGAGCCGGTTCGGGGCGTTGCGCTCGAGGCGCCCGCCACGCCGCTCCTCCGCGGCGTAGGCGTCCAGCCACGCCTGGGCCGCGGGACGGTCGGCCGCGGAGGCGAGCTCGAACCACGCCTGGATCCACACGCAGTCGGAGGCGAGGAAGCCCTTCCAGCCCACGCCCGAATCCTTGCTGCAGGTCGTGTTGCCGTTGGAGGGAAGCTCCAGCGAGATCGCGGTGTTGAACGGGATGAACACCTCGTCCTCGCCGCGGAAGTAGCCGCCCGAGCCGTTGGTGAGGTTGGTGTAGCGCGGCGTGGGCTTCCAGTCGCCCACGACGCCCGCCACCGTGAAGTCGGCGTTGGCGAAGCGGAAGCGCTCGCCCACCGGGTCCTTCGCCCCGAACATCGCCTCGGCCTTCTGCCTCGAGAGCACGGCCACGCGCGAGCCGCGCTCGTCATCCGCGGCGCTCCAGGGCTGGCCGTGGAGCAGCGGCACCTCGAACATCTTGAAGTAGTCGGCCGTGACCGCCACCCCGCCGATGGTCTGCACCGGGTCCTCGCGCCGCTTGGGCTCGATCGATCCGCCGATGTCGTACACGACGGTGCGCCGCACGCCCGGGCCCGAGCGCAGGTAGCTCACCGAGTCCCTGTAGGTGCTCTGCTGCGAGTAGGGCTCCTTCACGCCCGGAACGTAGTTGCGCTTCATGGCCACGTCCAGCAGCGGAACCAGGAGGCGATCGCTCTTGTGCGGGATGGGGTTGCCCGACATCACCTGCAGGATCGTGAGCGTCGAGACGCTCGCCGCCACGCCCACCGCGAGCGTGAGCACCATGAGGATCGTGAGGGCGGGATTGCGCCTCAGGCTGCGGATGCCGAGGAAGAAGTAGTACTCAAGCACGGGCCGCCTCCCTCACGAGCGTGGGCGCGCGCTGCAGGTCGCTCGCCCGCCCGTCGATGATGTGCACGTTCCTTTGCGCGCGCATCGCGAGCTCCGGGTCGTGCGTCACCATGAGGATCGTGGTGCCCTTGTCGTTGATCTGCTCGAGCAGCTCCATGACGCTGCGGGCCATCTGGCTGTCGAGGTTGCCGGTCGGCTCGTCGGCGAGGAGCAGGGCGGGGGAGCCGGCCAGCGCCCGGGCGATGGCCACGCGCTGCTGCTGGCCGCCGGAGAGCTCGGCGGGGTAGTGCTTCATGCGCGATGCGAGGCCCACTTCCTCGAGCGCGTTCTCGATGCGGTCGCGCCGTTCGGCCGCGGAGAAGCCGCGGTAGCGCAGCGGCACGTCGACGTTGTCGAAGAGGTCGAGGTCGGGGATCAGGTTGAAGCCCTGGAAGATGAAGCCCAGCTTCTCGTTGCGAAGCCGCGAACGCTTGTCGTCGGAAAGGCCCTTCACGCTCACCCCGTCGAGGGTGTAGTCGCCGCCGTCGAACTCCTCGAGCAGCCCCGCGATGTTGAGGAACGTGGTCTTGCCGGAACCCGAGGGCCCGGTGACCGTCACGAACTCGCCCTTTTTCACGTCGATGTCGAAACCCCGCAGCGCATGCGTCTCGATCATGTGGGTGCGGTAGACCTTGGTGAGGTCGTTCATGCGGAGCATTCGTTCGTCCCTTTCACTCGTTGACCTTCACCTTCGGAGCGTTCTCGAAGTCCTCCGAGCCCGCGATGACCACCCTGTCGCCGACCTTCACGCCTTCGGCGATCTGCACCGTGCCGACGCTCGTGCCGCCCAGCCGGATGGGCCGGCGCACGGCGAAGCCATCCTCCATCACGTAGGCGTACTTCCCGCCGTGCGCCTCCACGAAGGGGCCGCGCGGCACGATGAGCGCGTTGGGGCGCTCGTCGATCAGCAGGCGCGCCTGCACCCGCTGGCTCTGGCGCAGGCCGGCGGGCTGCGCGCCGTCGAAGCGCACGCGGGCGAGCACCTGGTTGCGGATCACTTCCGGCGAGATGGCCACGATCGTCCCCATGCCTTTGACGTCGCCGGCGACGATTTCGGATTTCATGCCCAGCCCCAGGTCCTGCACGTAGCTCTCGGGGATCTCCAGCTCGACGTCGAGCTGGCGCAGGTCCACCAGCGTCATGAGGGCGGCGTTGGCCGGCACGACGGTGCGATCGACCACCGCGAGGCTGCCCACGATGCCGTCCATGGGGGCACGCACCGCGAGCTCCTCCACGCGGCGAACCGCCTCGTCGAGGGCGAGCTTCTGGCGCGCGAGCTGCTCGCGGCGCGAACGAAGCTGCAGGTCGATGTCGTTGGATTCGAGCTTCGCGGCCTCGGTCGCGTGCCTGCCGCGGATCTCGGCGGACTTGAGGTTGTCGCGCGCCTTCTCGAAGTCGTTGCGCGCGATCACGCCCACCACGCCGGCTCTCTCGATGCGCTCGTAGACGCGCTGGGCCGCGGCGCGCTCGATCTCGGCCTGGTCGGCGTCGCTCACCGCCTTGAGCTTCGCCTTCTGCGCCAGCACTTCCTGGCGCGCGATCTCGCTCTTCAGCTCCTCGTACGTCGATTGCTCACGCCGCAGCGCGCTGGCGAGCTCGGGCGACTCGAGCCTTGCGAGCAACTGGCCCTTCTTCACCGTCTCGCCGGCCGCGACCTTGAGCGAGACCGTGGAGGCCGCAGGCGCGAAGAGCGTGGGGCTCACCGCCGCGACCACCCGGCCGTTCACCGATGCGTCGCGGACCAGGGTGCCCTGGGTGACCGGCGCGATGCGAAGGCGCTCGGCATTGGCGGCCACGGCCGAAGAGCGCCAGCCCGAAAAAAGCCAGGCGGAAAGCATCACCAGGCCGATGAGGCCCACGGCCATGCCGACGAGGCGGGCGGGGAAGCGTCCGCCCCCGGGTTCGATCGGCCGGTCCTGGCCGGAGGTGTCGCGAATCATGTCGCGGCACCTTGAGCACCTTCCGTGCCACGGCCAAACCGTTGATTACAGGGATGTTACTGGCCGTGCACGGCGGTGTCCGGACGTCCGCGGTGTCCGCGGCGCCTAGCGCTCGCCCTTCTTCGACTCCAGCTCGTCCCAGCGCTTCAGCAGGCGGTCGAGCTCGGCCTCGGTTTCGGCGTGGCGGGCGTTGAGCGCCTTCACGTCGACGCTGCGGTCGGTATAGGTGGAAGGATCGGCGAGGCGGCGGGCGAGCTCGGCCTGCTCGACTTCGAGTGCTTCGATCGCGGCGGGCAGGCCGTCGAGCTCGCGGGTTTCCTTGTACGAGAGCTTGGCGGGGCGAGGCGTGCGCCCCTCTCCCAGGGCAGAGGGGGGACTTCCGTCGTCTCCCCGGTCCTCTCCCGGCACAGCGGGAGAGCTTCGGGGCGTCGATGCCCGCTTCCAGTCCTCGTAGCCGCCGGCGTATTCCTTCCAGCGCGCGTCGCCTTCCCAGGCGATGGTCTGCGTGACCACGTTGTCGAGGAAGGCGCGATCGTGGCTCACGAGCAGGAGCGTGCCCGCGTAGTCCTGGAGCAACGCCTCCAGCAGCTCGAGCGTCTCGATGTCGAGGTCGTTGGTGGGCTCGTCGAGCACGA
>CAMPHL010000204.1 GCA_946885905.1 uncultured Pseudomonadota bacterium
GTACAGGCCGAGTTGGCCGTCCATGGCCGCTCGCCTATTTGCGGTTCGCCGCCAACCAGTCGAGCGCGAGCCCGGAGAGCGTCTTCACGCCGACCTCGAGGCAGTCCTCGTCCACGTAGAAGCGCGGGCTGTGGTTCGGGGCCGCGGTGGCCGCATCCTTGTCCGGCGGCGTGCAGCCCACGAAGTAGAAGAAGCCGGGGACCTTCTGCTGGTAGCAGGAAAAGTCCTCGGAGCCGCAGATCTTGTCCACCACGCCCACGTTGCCCTCGCCCGCGATGCGGTCGAGCACCGGCACCGACCAGGCGGTGAGACCGGGGTGGTTGATGGTGACGTCGTAGCCCTTGTCGATGAACACCTTCGCCTTGGCCCCGCCCGCCTCGGCGATCATCTGGGTGATGTGCTTCACGTGCTCCTGCACCTCGACGCGCTGCTGCTCGTCGAACGTGCGGATCGTGCCCTCGAGCTTCACGTCGTCGGGGATGATGTTCTGGCGCACGCCGCCGTGGAAGACGCCGACCGTCACGACCGAAGGCTCCTTGGTGATGTCCATGCGGCGGGAGACGATCGTCTGCAGGCCCAGGACTACCTGCGATCCCACCACGATCGGATCGATGCCGCGCCACGGCATCGCGCCGTGCGTCTGCACGCCCTTGAGGAAGATCCGGAAGCGGTCGGCCGAGGCCATCATCGCGCCCGAGCGGTAGCCGATCTTTCCCGTGGGGTAGATCGAAGTGATATGCAGGCCGAAGACCGCCTCCACGTCCGGATCCTGCAGGCAGCCCTGCTCGACCATCATGCGAGCGCCGCCTTCCTCGCCCACCGGCGGGGTTTCCTCGGCGGGCTGGAAGAGGAACACGACGGTGCCCGGGATGCGCTCGCGCATGCCGGCGAGGACTTCGGCCACGCCCATGAGGATCGCGGTGTGCGCGTCATGGCCGCATGCGTGCATCACGCCGCAATCCATCCCGTTCCACTGCGCGCGCACCTTGCTCTTGAAAGGGACGTCGACCTCCTCGGTCACCGGCAGCGCGTCCATGTCCGCGCGCAGGGCGACCACGGGGCCGGGCTGGCCGCCCTTCAACACGCCCACGACACCCGTGTGGGCGACTTGCTCGCGGATCGAGTCGAAGCCCAGGGCACGCAGGTGCTGGGCCACGATCCCGGCGGTGCGCACCTCGCGGTTGCCGAGCTCGGGGTTCTGGTGGAAATCGCGGCGCCAGGAGACCACGCGCGGCTCGACCTTGTCGGCCGCGGCGGCGATGGCCGCGTCGAAGGGGAAGGGGGTGTCGGGAGCGTTCATGGCTAAAATCATATCCCGTATGGAACACCTCACCCCAAAACAGGCGTTCGACTACCTGCACGACCATTCCGACGCGGTCTTCATCGACTGCAGGAGCGAGATGGAATACATGTTCGTGGGCCATCCCAAGGGCGCGATGATGGTCCCCTGGTACGACGGCGCGGAATGGGAGAAGAACCCCCACTTCGTGGGCCAGGTGAAGAAGCTCGCGGGCGCCAACTTCGACAAGCGCCCGATCGTCCTCATATGCCGCAGCGGCAACCGCACCATCGAGGCCGGCGAGGCGCTCGAGGCGGCGGGTTTCAGGCACGGGATCAACGTGCTGCACGGCTTCGAAGGCGACCTCGACGAGAGCCACCACCGCAACTCGAAGAACGGCTGGCGCGTCGAGGGGTTGCCCTGGGAACAGTACTGAGGTGAGCCGCGCCCTGCCTCCCGCGTCCCTCGCGTGGACGATGTGGGGGTTGGGAGCCGTCCTGTACCTCATCGCCTTCTACCAGCGCGTGGCGCCCGCGGTCATCACGCAGGAGCTGTCGCGCGACTTCGGGCTCTCGGCGGGCTCGCTCGGAAACCTCTCGGCGTTCTACTTCTACAGCTACGTCGCGGTGCAGATCCCGACGGGCCTGCTCGCGGACCGCTGGGGACCGCGGCGCCTGCTCACGGTCGGTGCGGCGCTCACCGCCGCGGGAACGCTGCTCTTCGCGGTCGCGCCCAGCGTTGCATGGGCCAACGCGGGGCGCCTGGCGATCGGCGCCGCCGCGGGAGTCGCGTTCGTCTCGATGCTCAAGCTCGCAAGCCACTGGATGCCCGCGCGCCAGTACGCATTCGCGAGCGGCGTGGCGCTCTTCGTGGGGGTGATGGGCGCCACGCTCGCCGGTCCGCCGCTACGGATCGCCGTGGATGGCTTCGGCTGGCGAGCCGTGATGGGTGTGAGCGCCGTCGTCACGGGGGCCGTGGCGGTCGCTATCTGGCTGGTGGTGCGCGACGACCCGGCGCAACGCGGGTACGCGAGCTTCCATGCCCAGGCGCCCATGGCGCCAGGCGCGCCTTCGGTGACGGCGCAGTTGCGGGAGGTCTTCGCCTATCGCAACACGTGGTTGCTGTTCCTCATTCCGGGCGCCTTTTCCGGGATCTTCCTCACCTTCGCGGGGCTCTGGGGCGTGCCTTTCCTCGTGACGCAGTACGGGTTCTCCACCCGGGCCGCGGCGACGGTGACCTCGGCCATGCTGGTGGCCTGGTCGGTGTCGAGCATGGCGTACGGGCCGGTGTCCGAGCGCACGGGGCGGCGCAAGCCGCTGTACGTGGGCAGCCTTGCGGCCACCATGGGGCTCTGGTCGGTCGTGGTCTTCATCCCGGGCCTGCCCCCCGCCGTCCTCGTGGCGGTGCTGCTTGCCGTGTCGCTGGCGGCCGGGGGCTTCATCCTCACCTTCGCGTTCGCGCGCGAGTCGGTGCCGGGGCGGGTGGCAGGCACCGCTTCGGGCGTGGCCAACATGGGTGTGATGCTGGGCGGCATGTTCATGCAGCCGCTCGTGGGGCTCGTCCTCGATTGGCGCTGGCAGGGCCGCATGGCCGAGGGCGTGCGGCTCTACGACTTCGCCGCCTACCAGTGGGGGTTCGCGCTCATGCTGGCCTGGGGATTCGCCGCCCTCGCGATGCTCGCGTTCGCGCGCGAGACCTACTGCAAGCCGCTTTCCTGAACGCCCCGGGCGATCGCCGCAAGCGCCTCGCTCCAGTCACCATCCGGCCGTTGCCGGTGCACGCGGAATCCGGGGAACCAGGGCGAATCGCCCTGGGCGCGCCAGCGCCACTCGGGCGGGAATGGAACCAGCACATCCGCCGTCGTGCCTGCGGCGGCGGCGAGGTGCAGCGTCGTGCTGCTGACGGCGAGGTGGCGATCGAGGATCGACACCACCGCGAGCACATCCTCCAGGTCTTCGTTCGCGCGCGAACAATCGTGCACAGTGCGTCGCGCGGCCCGGCTGGCCCGCTCGATCTCGTCCGTACCGGGCGAGCGTTGCATGGCGAGCAGGGTTCCCGGTCCCGAAGCCAGCGCGCCGAAGAGGGGCTCGAGCGGCGCGTTCTTGGAAAGCGCCGTGGCCTGCGCTTCGCGCGGCGTTCCGGCGCGCCACTGCACGCCGATCCAGGGCCGCGGTCCGGCCGCTTCGAACACCGCCTTCCACTTCGCGACGCGCTCCGGCAGGGGGGCGATGCGCAACGGCGCCAAAGCCAGCGGGTCGCCTGCGGCGAACATCGCCGGGAGGTCGCCCGCAAGCACCGCGCGCGTGCCCTCGCCGGCCTGCGCTGCGATGCGATCGAAGAGGCCCGTGCGCGCGAGCACCTCATCCAGCCTCGGCTCACCAGCGAAAGCAAGCCGCGCCCCGGCCTCGCGCAGCGCGGGCGCCCAACGCAGGAAGAAGAGCGTGTCGCCGAGGCCCTGTTCGGCGACGATGGTCATCGCTTGCCCGCGAACCTCATCCACTCCGGGAACGACATATGGCGTGCCTCGTGCGGCGGCGGCGCGCTCGAACTGCCGCCGAGGCTCGCGCGCCGCGTATGCCGCCCAGCCCTCCTGCCAGCGTCCCGCCAGCAGCTCGCACTGCGCGAGGAACATCGGCAGCGCGGCATCGGAAGGATCGAGGCGCAGCACGTGCGAGAACGCATCGGCGGCGCGCCCGAACTCGCCTTGCGAGGCGCAGTACTGTCCATACGCGCGTGCGATGCCGGCGTCGCGCGGATGGCGCGACATCGCTTCCCTGAACGCCGCTTCCGCGCCGGCATGATCGCCTTCGCGCGCGAGCACGATCGCGAGGTGCAGCATCGCGAGCGGCTCGCCGGGGCGAAGCTCCAGCACGCGACGGAAGCATGCCGCGGCGCGCGTCCAGTTCCTGCGCTCGGCGTGCACGATCCCGGCGGCGAAGGGGGCGGCAACGAATTCGGGACGCGCCCGGGCGCTGCGCTCGAAATTCTCCAGGGCGGTGTCGAGCTCGCCCACCTGCTGCGCCAGCAGCCCGGCCTCGTACGGCGCGGCGTGGTCGCCGGGATCGAGCTGCTGCGAACGGGCGAGCGCCTCGCGCGCCTCGGCATGGCGGCCGCCAAGGCGCAACGCGATGCCGGCTGCCAGGTGTGCGCGAGCGTTTGTCGGATCGGCTGCGAGCGCGTGCTGCGCGTGCTCGAGCGCGGCACGGACATCGCCGGCCTGCAGCGCGCGGAAGGCTTCGGCGATGGATAGGGGGGGAGTGGCCATGGTCAGGAAGCGGGAAACTCGGGTGGCAATCCCGCGCGGCGGCGCGCGGAGCGCAGGTACACGCGCCAGCATGTGAACCCCGCGAGCATGATCATGAGCATGCCCATGGCGAGCCAGCGGGGATGGTCCCAGAGCAGCGGCGAGATGACACCGGCGGTGACCACGTTGACCATGCCGGAAACGAAGCCTTGCAGCGATGCGGCCATCCCGCGCCGCGTCGGGAAGAGGTCGAGCGTGATCAGGCTGATCGAGGGCATCGCCATCGCGAAGCCCACCCCGAAGAGCGCGAGCGGCAGCACGGCCCAGGGCAGCGACGGCGGCAACGCGAGCGAGTACACGAGGTTCACGGTGGCCGCCGTGCCCATGAAGACGTAGGCGCGCTTCACGGTATCGGTGGCGCGAATCCTTCCGGCCGAGAATCCGGAGATCTGCGACCCGGCCATGATGCCCACGATGCAGGGCACGAAGAGCCAGGCGTACTGCTCCGGCCCCAGGCCGAGGTGCGTGCCGAGGAAGACCGGAGCCGAAACGATGTAGAGGAAGAAGGCGTTGAAGTTGCAGCCCACGGCGAGCGAGAGCATCAGGAACCGGAAGTGCACGCCTACCTCGCGGTAGCCCTTGATGAGCGCGACCGGGTGGAAGGATTGCCGCCCTTCCGGCGCGAGGGTCTCCGGCAGGTAGCGCCAGCTCACGGCCACCAGCAGCACGCCGACGGCGGTGAGGAAGTAGAAGATCGAGCGCCATCCCAGGCCCACGAAGAGCCAGCCGCCGATGATCGGCGCGATCGCGGGGGCGAGGCCGAAGAAGAGCGTGACCATCGACATCAGCCGCTGCGCGTCGTCGGGCCCGAGGAGGTCGCGGATCATGGCGCGCCCCACGACCATGCCCGCGCCCACCGAAAGAC
>CAMPHL010000205.1 GCA_946885905.1 uncultured Pseudomonadota bacterium
CCCTGACGCTACGAGCCGAAGGTGATGCCCTGCGCGAGCGGGAGGTCCGTGCCGAAGTTGATCGTGCAGGTCTGCCGCCGCATGTAGGCCTTCCAGGCGTCCGAGCCGGACTCGCGCCCGCCGCCGGTGTCCTTCTCGCCGCCGAAGGCGCCGCCGATCTCGGCCCCGGAGGGGCCGATGTTCACGTTGGCGATGCCGCAATCGCTGCCCGAGGCCGAGAGGAAGCGCTCGGCCTCGCGCATGTCGTTGGTGAAGATCGAGGAAGCCAGGCCCTGGGGCACGGCGTTGTGCATCGCGATCGCCTCGTCGAAGTCGCGGTAGCGCAGGACATAGAGGATCGGCGCGAAGGTCTCGCGCCCGACGAGCTCGGTCTGCCGCGGCATCTCCACGATCGCCGGACGGACATAGGCGGCATCCGGGTACTTGTCGGCGAGCGCGCGCCCGCCGCCGTGCACCTTGCCGCCCGCGCGCTTCGCCTCCTCGAGCGCCCGGTCCATCGCCTCGGCCGAGCGTGCATCGATGAGAGGGCCGACCAGGGTGCCATCCTCGAGCGGGTTTCCGATCGGCAGCCCCTCGTAGACCTTGCGCAGGCGCGCCACCAGGTCGTCCGCGAGGCTTTCGTGGACGATGAGCCGGCGCAGCGTCGTGCAGCGCTGTCCCGCGGTGCCGACCGCCGCGAACGTGATCGCCCTCACGGCGAGCTCCCGGTCGGCCGAAGGGGCCACGATCATCGCGTTGTTGCCGCCCAGCTCGAGCAGCGTGCGCACGAAACGCCCCGCGGTGCGCGTGGCGACGGCGCGGCCCATCGCGGTCGACCCGGTCGCCGAAACGAGGCGGATGCGGGGGTCGTCGACCAGCCATTCGCCCTGCTCGCGCCCGCCGAGGACGACGGCCGAGAGTCCCGCGGGCACCTCGCCCAGCGTCGGGCGTGCCCGCTCGACCGCGCGGGCGAAGAGCCGCTGGCATGCGAGCGCCGTGAGCGGCGTCTTCTCGGAGGGCTTCCAGACCACCGGGTCGCCGCAAACCCAGGCGAGCGCCGCGTTCCACGCCCAGACCGCGACCGGGAAATTGAACGCGCTGATGACCGCCACGGGTCCGAGCGGATGCCATGTCTCCATCATGCGATGGCCGGGGCGCTCGGAAGCGATCGTGAGCCCGTAGAGCTGGCGCGAAAGGCCCACCGCGAAGTCGCAGATGTCGATCATCTCCTGCACTTCGCCCAGACCCTCCGGCAGGATCTTGCCGGCCTCGAGGCTCACCAGGCGCCCCAGGGGCTCGCGCGCCGCGCGCAGCTCCTCGCCGAAAAGGCGCACCAGCTCGCCGCGCCGCGGCGCCGGCCAATCGCGCCACGCGAGGAACGCCTTGTCGGCCGCGCCCACCATCGCCGCGACTTGCGCTATCGTATGCGCACGCAGGCGCGTGAGCTCCGCGCCATCGATGGGTGAACGCGCCGGAAGGTCGTTGCCCTGGTGCGCGGAAAGGTCGAGGTCGAGAAAGGACGTGATCGACGAGATATCCATTTGCTTTCCTGGCGACAGGCTACCGTCCGGCCGCCTTCTACGCGTAATACGCCCCGAACCGGTTCGCCAGGAAATCCTCCAGCGGCGCCTGCTCCTGGCGCACGAAGCCCGCCTTGGGAAGCTTACCCTCGATCAGCAGGTCCACCATGGCGCAGATGCCCGCGGCCGTGGTGACCTGGATCGCAGAGAAGAGCCGCCCGTCGATCGCCTGCGCATAGATCTTCTTGGCGTACACCTCCTGCTGCAGCCGCCCGTCGCGCTCGCCGGTCACGGACACGTAGACCAGCACGACGTCCTGCTTGGTCATCGGGATCGCCGCCTCGAGCACGTCCTTCAGCAGGTCGCGCCGCCGGTCCAGGCGCAGGTCGCGCACCAGCGTCTTCACGATGTCGCGGTGCCCCGGATAGCGCACCGTCTTGTAATTCAGGTTCTCGACCCGGCCCTTGAGCGTGTCGGAGAGCGTGCCCAGTCCTCCGGACGTGTTGAACGCTTCGTAGTCCACGCCGTCGAGCGCGAAGTGCTCGAGCTCCTCGAGCGGCAGCGTGTCCATCGGCTGGCCGTCGCGGATCGATTGGCACGGGTTGCAATACTCGTTGATGAGCCCGTCCGTGCTCCACGTGAGGTTGTACTTGAGGGCGTTGTTCGGGAAGGTCGGGAGCGCGCCGACGCGCATGTAGACGTCGCGCAGCTTGTCGAAGCGCTGCGCGAGGTCGTGCGCGACGATCGAGATGAAGCCGGGCGCGAGCCCGCACTGCGGGATCATCGCGCTCTTCGCCCCATGGGCGAGCGCCATCACCTCGCGCGTGCTTTGCACGTCCTCGGTGAGGTCCAGGTAGTGCGCGCCCGCATGGCGCGCGGCAGCGGCGATCGCGGGGGTGAGGTAGAACGGGCACGCGCTCACGACCACGTCCTGGCCGGCCACGAGCCGATCGAGCTCGCCCGGCTTGCCGAGGTCGGCGGCGATGCACTCGGCGGCGTCCTTCATGGGTGCGAGGCGGGCCGCATCCGCATCCACGACCCGCAGCTCGTAATCGCCGGTGTGGCCGAGGAGGTGGATGATCGCTTCGCCGATCTTGCCGGCGCCGAAGAGCGTGAGCCTGGTGGTCATGGCGGGATCCCGCGGAGGGTTTCTGACACGCCTGATGCTACGTGGGGGCCGAGTCGATTCGTAGCCGCCGGATTGACGTTATGGCGCCCGCCGATTACCATTTCGACTACTCGCTTGGACGAAAAGGCGAATGACGCCCAAGGACCAGCAGCTGATCGACCTCCTGCGCGCGAACGCCCGCGAGAGCGTCGCGGCGCTCGCGCGCAAGCTGGGCGTGGCCCGCTCCACGGTGGTCGCGCGGTTGAAGCGCCTGGAGGACTCCGGCGCCATCGCCGGCTACACCGTGCGGCTCGGGCAGACGCCGCAGCGCCCCGCGATCACCGCCCATGTGCTGCTCGAGGCGAGCGCCAAGCGCGCCGACGCGCTGGTGCGCGAGCTGAAGGCCCTGCCCGCGATCCGCGGCGTCTACGCCATCTCCGGCGCCTTCGACTATCTCGCGATCCTCGAGACCCCGACCACCCACGACATGGACGCCATCCTCGACCGGATCGGCCGCATCGAAGGCGTGGCGCGCACGCAGACCCACATCGCGCTGTCGGTCAAGTTCGAGCGCCATTGAGCGAGGGCGAGCAGCCGCTGCGCCGGGCACTGCCCTTCATCCTGCTCGCGGGGCTTTGCTTCAGCACCCTCGATGCCACCGCCAAGTACCTGGTGCAGTTCCACTCGCTCTTCCTGGTGGTCTGGGCCCGCTACGCCGGCCAGATGCTGGTGACCACGCCGATCGCCTTCCAGCGCGGCGGGCCGGAATTCTGGCGCACGAGGCACTTGAAAGTGCAGCTGGTGCGCTCGCTCTGCCTGGTGATCGCGACCGCGTGCTTCTTCGGCGGCCTGCGATTCCTGCCGCTCGCCGAGGGTACGGCGGTGAGCTACCTCGCCCCCATGATCGGCCTGCTCCTCGCCTATCCGGTGCTGGGCGAGCGTCCGACACGCGCACGCTGGCTCGCGGCCGTGGGCGGCTTCGTGGGGATCCTCATCCTGGTACGCCCCGGCGGCGCGGTGTTCCACCCGGCCACGCTCCTGCTCCTGGGAGCGGCGGCGAGCAACGCGCTCTACCAGTTGCTCACGCGCAGGCTCCCCCATGACGCCTCCCACACGACGCTCTTCTATTCGGGACTGGTGGGAACGGTGTTGCTCTCGCTCGCCCTGCCCTTCGTGGAAACGCCCCGGGCGATCACCTGGTCGGACGTCTTCTTCCTCGTGATGCTGGGCCTCATGGCCGGCGTGGGACACTGGAACCTCATCGTCGCCTTCACGCGCGCGCCCGCCACGCTGGTCGCGCCCTTCACCTACGTGGGGATGCTATGGGCCACGATCTACGGGTTCGCGGTCTTCGGCCACCTCCCCGACCGGTGGTCCGTCGCCGGCATGGCGGTCATCGTCGCGAGCGGCATCGCGCTGATGGCGCACGAGCGCCGGGCGCACCGGCGCTAGGGTATCGTTGGCCATGCAGCCGGCCGGCGAAACGCCACGCGGTTCCGGGGGGCCCGACCTCGTGCAACTCGTCGGCCTCGCGCTCTTCTATTTCCTCGCGGGCCGCATCGGCCTGTCGTTCGCCGACATCCACAGCAGCGCCTCGGCCGTGTGGCCGCCCACCGGCATCGCGCTGGCGGCCCTCCTGGTATACGGCCCGGGCGCATGGCCGGCGATTTTCGTGGGCGCGTTCCTGGTGAACCTCACGACCTCGGGCGCCATCGCCTCGTCGGTCGTGATCGCCCTCGGCAACGCGGCGGAAGCCGCCGCGGGCGCCTGGCTCGTCGGCCGCTGGGCTCGAGGAGCGGCATGCTTCGAGCGCGTGGGCGACGTGTTCCGGTTCGCGCTGCTCGCCGCGGGACTCGCGACGATGGTGAGCGCGACGCTCGGCGTCGCCGCGCTGGTGCTGTTCGGCCAGGCGAGCATGGCCTCGTTCGGCGGCATCTGGCTCACGTGGTGGCTGGGCGACGCGACCGCGGCCCTCATCGTGACGCCGCCGCTCGTGCTCTGGTATCTCGACCGGCGCGTGGACCTCACCGAAGGCGGCATGGCCGAAGCCGTGCTCACCCTGGCGCTGGTGATGGCGGTGGGGGTGCTTTGCTTCGCAAGCCCGGTGCTGAGCGGCTATCCCCTCGTGTTCCTCTGCCTGCCGCCGCTCGCCTACGTGGCCTATCGCTTCGGCCGGCGTTCGGCCGCGACCCACGTGCTGCTCCTGTCGCTCATCGCCGTGTACACGACGCAGCACGGCGTGGGTCCCTTCGTCATGGCCACGCGCAACGAATCATTGCTGGTGTTGCAGGCGTTCATGGGCACGATCGCGCTCACCATGCTGCCGATGGCGGCGCTGGTAGCCGAATACCGTCGCGCCAGCGCCGCGCTCGAGGCCGCGCACGCGCAGGAACGCCGCGCCCGCGCCGAGGCCGAGGCCGCCTCCACCTCCAAGGACGAATTCCTGTCGATGCTCAGCCACGAGCTGCGCAACCCGTTGCAGGCGATGGCGAGCTCGATCTGGTTGCTCGACCGGCCTGCCGGCGCATCGGACCGTCCGCGGCGCGCGGTCGCGATCCTCCGTCGCCAGACCGAGCACCTCACGCGGCTCGTGAACGACCTGCTCGACGTCGCGCGCGTGACCGCCGGGCGCATGCCGATCGTGCCCCAGCCCCTCAACCTCGCCGACGCGGCGCGGCGCGCGGTGAACGCCCTGGATGCGGCAGGCCGGCTGGACGACCACCGTATCGAGGTCGAGGCCGAGGCGCTCTGGCTGCGGGCCGATCCGGCGCGCCTCGACCAGATGCTGTCGCACATCGTGGCCAATGCCCTGAAGTACACGCCCCAGGGAGGGCGCGTG
>CAMPHL010000206.1 GCA_946885905.1 uncultured Pseudomonadota bacterium
GTCCAGGCGGATCACCTCGCCATTGAGCACCTCGTTCTCGACGATGTGGCGCACGAGGGCGGCGTATTCCTCGGGCTTTCCGAGGCGCGAGGGAAAGGGAACCTGTGCGCCGAGAGAGGCGCGGATCTCTTCGTTCATCCCCTGCAGCATCGGCGTATCGAAGATGCCGGGAGCGATGGTCATCACGCGGATGCCGAAGCGGGCGAGCTCCCGCGCGATCGGAAGCGTCATCCCGTTCACCCCGGCCTTGGAAGCCGCGTATGCGGCCTGGCCGATCTGCCCGTCCATCGAGGCGACCGAGGAGGTGTTCACGATCACGCCGCGTTCGCCGCTCTCGAAGGGCGCCTGGGCGCTCATCTTGGCCGCCGCGAGCCGGATCACGTTGAAGGTGCCGGTGAGGTTGATGCGCACCGCGCGCTCGAAGCTCGCCAGCGCATG
This sequence comes from uncultured Pseudomonadota bacterium, assembly GCA_946885905.1. Next base: position 439 of record CAMPHL010000206.1, read on the forward strand.
GGGTCCGTTCTTGCCGACGACGCGTTCGCCGGGCGCCACGCCCGCGCAGTTGATCGCCCCGTGGATGCCACCGAAGGCGCGGATGCAAAGGTCCACCGCGGCCTGCACCTGCGCCTCGTCGGTGACGTCGGTCTTCTGGAATCGCACCGTGCCGGCGGGCTTGCCGGACCAGCCGGCCGCGTCGTTCAGGTCGGCGACGACGACTTTCGCGCCGGCTTCGGTGAGCATGCGCGCGCTCGCCGCGCCGAGGCCGGAGCCGCCTCCGGCGACGAGGAAAACGTTGTTGGCGATCTTCATGGGTCCTCTAGGAGTCGGAGGGAACGGGGCGGAGAGCCACGATCGGAAGGTCGCGGGCCCGAGCCCAGTTTTCCCAGTGCGCCGCGGTCTCGCGCGCGAATCGGTCGACGAGGCTTGCGTGGTCCAGCTCGGCAAGCCCGAAGGCCTGCGCGATCCCCTGCGCGAAGTGCGGCTCGAGCGCGGCGACCGCGACCCAGCCATCCTTCGCAGCATAGACATTGTATCCGGCGTATCCGCCGCCCAGCAGCGCGCCGGGCGCCGTGAGGCCGCGCGCGAGCGGGGCCGCGAGCCACTGCGCCGCGTCCGCCAGGGGTGCGTAGGCGGCCCGCGCAGGACGGCCGCGATCGCGCGCGAGGACCAGCGCCAGAGCGGTGGTCACGACGCGCTCGGCGCCTGCCATGTCGGCGTACAGCGTGGCGGGCAACCTGGGCGGCGACACGAGCCCGGATCGCGCGAGATAGGTGAGGTCGTGCCCCGCATTCTCTTCCTCGGGCGGTGGGTGGCCCACGATCGCGACGTGGCACAGGCGCGGGAAGCGCTCGGCGAGCGCGCGGGCGGCCAGGCCCAGGCGCGCGAGCGCGGAGGGCCGTTGCGCGGTGACCAGCAGGTCGGCCTCGACGAGGAGGGCGTCCATCGCGGCGCGTCCCTCGGATGACTTGAGGTCGAGCGCGCGCACGTCGATCGAGCCGTGCAGGTCGGCGTACCACGCCGCGCTGTAGGCGCGCATCGGGTCGCCCGAAGGAGGTTCGACCTTCACCACCTCGGCACCCAGGTCGCGCAATCGCGTGCACGCCGCGGGACCGGGCAGGTTGAGCGCCGTGGTGACTACCCGGAGCCCGGCAAGCAGGCTCGAGCTCAACGCGGCCCGCCCTCGCGGTCCATCGAGTCGACGAACCGCTGCTCCTCCGCGCTCATCGCGAGCGTGGGCGTGCCGCGATAGACCGCCTGCGGGGAGGCGCGCTGGCGCTTCTCGACCACGACCATGGAGTCGTAGAAGTGCAATCCGTGCACCGCATGCGTGACCAGGTCCTGTGCCAGCTCGGGCGCGAACCCGTAGTGCGCGTGCAGCTGGTCGATCATGAGCTTGGCCTGCTCGATGAAGGTGCCGGGAACCCGGAGCCCTCCGCCCCAATGCGGGTGGTAGCTCGAGTGCGTGTCCTCGACCACGTACACGCCTGCCTCGCGAACGGCCGGAAAGATCTCGCGAAAGGTTGTCACCTGCTGCGCCATGGTGTGGCCGCCGTCGTCGATCACGAGGTCGAACGCGCCGTACGTATCCCGGAGCCGTCGGTGCGTCGCGGGATCGGCCTGGTCGCCGATCACGATGTCGGTCCCCGCTTCGGCGAACGCGCTGCATTCCGGCCGCACGTCCACGCCGACGATCCTGGCCAGGGGCCCGAGGTACCGGCGCCAGAGCTGGAGCGATCCTCCGTGCCAGACGCCGATCTCGAGGAGCACCACGGGCTTGCCGCGGAAGGGGGCGAAGTGGCGCTCGTAGATCTCGAAGTAATGGCGCCACTTCGTGACCATGCGGCCCGCATGTTTCGAGAAGAGGTCCTCGAGCTCTCCCATGATGGTTTATAACATCCGCCAATGGACCTGCCTTCCTCCATCCGCGTGCTGGTGCGCGGATGGCTCAACTGCAACCAGGTCGTGCTGCGCGCTTCCGGCGACAACATGGTCATCGACTCGGGGTACTGCACGCACCGCGAGCGCACGCTCGAGCTGGTGCGCGGGGCCCTCGACGGCGAGCCGCTGGAGAGGCTCGTCAACACGCATTGCCATTCCGACCACATGGGCGGCAATGCCGCGCTCGCCTCGGCCTATGGGTGCCGCGTGACGATTCCCGCGGGCGAGGTGAAGCAGGTGCTGCCGTGGACGCCGCAAAGCGTCTGGATGGCGCAGTTCGACCAGAAAGCCGATCCCTTCCACTTCGACGACACCCTCGCGCCCGGCGATCGTTTCGAGGCCGGCGGATTCGAATGGCAGGCGCATGCCGCGCCCGGCAACGACATGGACGCGCTCATTTTTTTCGAGCCTTCGAACCGCATCCTCGTCTCCGGCGACGCGCTTTGGGAGGACGGGATGGGTTTCGTATGGCCGGAAGAGGGAGCGAATCCTTGCATGGATGCCGCCCTCGACACGCTGGCCGCCATCGAACGGCTGGCGCCTTCCGTCGTGATTCCCGGCCATGGCCGGCCGTTCGGCGATGTCGCGGGCTCGGTCGCGAAGGTCCGGTCGCGGTTGCATGCCTTCGCGCGCGATCCCGCGAAGAATGCGCGCCACATGGCCAAGGTGATGTTCGTGTTCGCGCTCCTGGACCGGGGCTCGATGCCGGTCACGGCCCTGCCGGGATACCTCGAGCGCGTCCCGTGTTACGGGCAGATCTCGCGGCGCTTCCTCGGCCAGGCGCCGGGCGAGATGGCCGAATGGATGCTGGCCGACCTCGAGCGGGCGGGCGCGGTGCACGTCGATGACGCAATGGTCCGGCCGCTCATACCGGCCTAGCGGCCTGTCCGGTGAAGTTGCGCAGGCCTTCGAGGTCGAGGATGCGGATGCGGCCGTAGTCGATCTTGACCAGGCCCTCCTTCTCGAGCCGGTGCAGGGCCTGGTTCACGCGCTGGCGCGACACGTTGCACAGGTAGCCCAGCTCCTCCTGCGACAGCTGCACGTCCTTGGCCTGGTCGGGATAGAGCAGGGGGTTGAACAGTCCCGCGAGCGAGCGAGCCACGCGCGCGTCGGTCTCGAGCAGGCGCTCGTGCTCGACCATCGCGATGAACTGCGCCAGGCGCTCGTTCAGCTGCATGAGCAGGAAGCGGTTGAAGCCGATGTCGGTGTCCAGCAGCCACTCGAAGGTCGCGCGCGGCATGTAGGCCACGCGGCTGTCGCGCAGCGTGACCACGTCGTACTTGCGCGTGCGGTCCTTGAGGAGCGAGCCCTCGCCGAACCAGCCGCCGCTCGTCACGCCGGTGAAGGTCGTGGTCTTGCCCTCGGGCGAGACGCTGGTCATCTTGACCAGCCCGTCGATGAGGCCGATCCAGTGCTCCACGGGCTCGCCCTTGCGGCAGACGGGCACGCCCACGGGCAGGTCCCTCACGGCGGTTTCCTGCTTCACCCGTTCGAGCTCCGAGGGCCCCAGCGAACGGGTCCAGACCGAGGCGCGCAGCAGGTCGGAAAGGCTTTTCACGGAGGGATTGTCGGGCAAAAGACATCCGCAGGTGAAAACCTGTGGCTAAACTAGGGGAAACCAGGAGGAGGGGCCCGAGGCCATGACGGTGCAAGCCGGGACGCCGGATACTTTTCCGAAGCTCCTGCTCATGCATGCGCGCGAGCGCGGCGACGCGCCCGCGATCCGCGAGAAGGACCTGGGCATCTGGCAGACGACGACCTGGTCGCAGATGCGCGCGGAGGTCGAGGCGCTCGCCGCGGGGCTTTCCAGGGCGGGCCTGCGGCGCGGGCAACACATCGCGGTGATCGGCGCCAACCGTCCACGCCTCTACTGGACGCTCGCCGCCGCCCAGGCCCTCGGCGCCATCCCGGTGCCGTTCTACGAGGACGCGGTCGCGCAGGAGATGGTCTACGTCTTCCAGGACGCCGAAATCGCCTTCGCCGTGGTCGAGGACCAGGAGCAGGCCGACAAGCTCTTCGAGATCCTGCCGCAGTGCCCGGCGTTGAAGCACATCTGGTACGACGACCCGCGCGGCCTCAAGCACTACACCCAGCCCGAGCTCGCCTCGTACGAAACCCTCGTCGCCGCGGGGCGCGAATGGGCGCGGTCGAACCCGGGAATGTTCGACTCCGAGGTCGCCAAGACGCACGGCGGGGATACCGCGATCATGCTCTACACCTCGGGCACCACGGGCAATGCCAAGGGCGTGGTGCTCACCTACGACAACCTCATCATGTCGAGCCGCGCGTACGCCGAGCTGGAGGGCCTGCGCGACACGGAGGAGGTGCTGGCCTACCTGCCGATGGCCTGGATCGGCCAGAACGTCTTCTCGTACGCGCAGTGGATGGTGGTCGGCTTCCGCATCAACTGCATCGAGTCGGGCGAGACGGTCATGACCGACATGCGCGAGATCGGGCCGACCTACTACTTCGCTCCGCCGCGCGTGCTCGAGGGCCTGCTCACGCAGGTGACCATCCGCATGGAGGACGCGAGCTGGGTGAAGCGCAAGCTCTTCCACCATTTCATGGCGCTCGCCCGCCGCGTGGGCGCGGACCTGCTGGACGGCAAGCCCGTGGCTCTCCTCGATCGCCTGCACTACCGCCTGGGCAACCTCCTCATCTACGGGCCGCTGCGCAACGCGCTCGGCATGACCCGCATCCACGTCGCCTACACCGCGGGCGAGGCGATCGGTCCCGACCTCTTCGTGTTCTACCGCTCGCTCGGCATCAACCTGAAGCAGCTCTACGGCTCGACCGAGACCTCGGTCATGGTTTGCGTGCAGCCCAACGGCGAGGTGAAGCCCGACACGGTCGGCCCGCCGATGAAGGGGGTGGAGATCCGCGTACTCGACTCCGGCGAGATCGTGCTCAAGTGCCCGGGCCTGTTCCGCGCCTACTACAAGAACGACGTGGCCACGCGCGAGGCCAAGGACGCCGAGGGCTGGTACCACACGGGCGACGCGGGCTACTTCGACGCCGGCGGGCACCTGAAGATCATCGACCGCGCCAAGGACGTGGGCAAGCTCTCCGAC
>CAMPHL010000207.1 GCA_946885905.1 uncultured Pseudomonadota bacterium
TGCCGGGCTGCGCGGCAAGGGAATCGTGAGCGTGATCGTCGTCCACTCGCGCAGCCTGCGCGAGATCCAGGGCAAGGCGATGCGCACGAGGAAGGTCGCAGCCGCGAATGCGGAAAGGATCAAGCCGATGGTGGAAGCCGACAGCCCGATCGCCGTGCCGTAGATCGGGATGGCGAAGACGAACAGGTCCCAGGCACTGCCCAGGACCCCCGTCACGATGAACACGCGCCGCAGCTCGGGCAGCCGCAGCAGGTCGAGCGCGCCGCCCGTCCTCGCCTTGGCGGGCGCTCCGGGTGAGTGGGTGAACCGCGCACGCCGGGGCACGAGCACGAGCAGCGCGGCGAGCGCGAAGCCGGTGAGCAACGCGAAGGTCGCGCGGTGGCCGAGGAGGTCGATCGAAAGGCCCGAGACCGTGGGCCCGACGAAGTTGGAGACCGAGAAGGCGAGGGCGAGCCAGCCGAAGTTCTCCTTCCGGTTGAGCGCGTCGCTCCCATGGCCCACCGCGTGCTGGACCGCGATGTGGAAGAGCATGAATGCCGTGCCCACCCCGGCGGCTGCGACATAGAGCGAAGCGATACCCGGAAACACCGCCGGCACCGCGATCGCGACGGCGACCGCGGCCGTGGAGGCGAGCAGCGGCGTGCGTACGCCGATGCGGTCCACGAGCCGCCCGCTCGCCACGCCCAGCAGCATCGGCAGCAGGGCGAAGAGCGACATCATCATGCCCACCACCAGCGGCGAAGCCCCGAGCCACAGGGCGTTCAGCGAGATGGTGAGGCGCGTGCCGTTGAACGACGAGTGCGCGAGGATGGACGCGCCGAAGATGAGCGCGAGCGGCAGCGCGGCCGCTCGCGGCTGCGCAGGATCGGGCGGTGGCGGGCCGTCGCTCAGGGCTGGCGGCTCTCCAGCGCGGCGATGCGCTCGGCGATCGGCGGGTGGCTGGAAAACAGGCCCAGGAACTTGTTGTGCCCCTCGGCGATGCCATGGGCCTGGAACGACTGCGGCAACGCGCCGGGCTCCATGCCGCCGAGGCGGCGCAGCGCGCCGATCATCGGCCGGGAGCTGCCCATGAGCTGCGCGGAGCCCGCGTCTGCGCGGAATTCGCGCTGGCGCGAGAACCACGCCACGATGACCGCGGCCAGGATCGAGAACACGAACTGGCAGACGATCATGGTGATGTAGTAGCCGGGTCCAACGCCGCGCTCGGTCCTGAAGATCGCGCGGTCGACCACGTAGCCCACGACGCGCGAGAGGAAGACGACGAAGGTGTTGACCACCCCCTGGATGAGCGTGAGCGTGACCATGTCGCCGTTGGCCACGTGCGCCACCTCATGACCCAGCACGGCTTCGACCTCTTCACGCGACATCGATTGCAGCAGTCCCGTGGAGACGGCCACGAGCGAGGAGTTCTTGAAGGCTCCCGTGGCGAAAGCGTTCGGCGCACCCTCGTAAATCGCGACCTCGGGCATCCCGATCCCGGCTTTCTCGGCGAAGCGGCGCACCGTGCCGACCAGCCACTGCTCATCGGCGCTCCGGGGCGTCTCGATCACGTGCGCGCCCGTGGACCACTTGGCCATCTGCTTCGAGATGAGCAGGGAGAAGATCGCGCCGGTGAAACCGACGATGCCGGAGAAGACCGCGAGCATCGGGATGTTGAGCCCCTCGGCGGCGAGGAAGCGGTCGACGCCCAGCACGCTCAGCACCACCGAAAGCACCAGCATCACCGCGATGTTGGTGGCGAGGAACAGGATGATCCGCTTCATGAGCTAGCTCTCCACAGGGCCAATGCGCATGCTCGGGATATTCCGTCCGGGCGGGGAATTTCAACCCCCCTCAGAACGGGATGTCGTCCTCGAAATCGTCGAACTTTCCTCCACCCTTGGGCGCCGGCTTCGCGGCCGGCCGGGCCGAGCCGCCCTCGCCGCCGCCACGCTCCGGTGGGGGCTCCGACGCGGCTGCGCCCATCCCCTGGCGCGAGCCCAGCATCTGCATCCGGTCGGCCACGATTTCGGTGGTGTACTTGTCGTTGCCGTCCTTGTCCTGCCACTTGCGCGTCTGCAGGCGTCCCTCGACGTATACCTGCGAGCCTTTCTTGAGGTACTCGCCGGCGATCTCCGCCAGGCGCCCGAAGAAGGCCACGCGATGCCACTCCGTCCTCTCCTGCTTCTCGCCCTGCTTGTCCTTCCACGTGTCGGTGGTCGCCACCGATATGTTGGTGATCGCCGCTCCGTCGGGCATGTAGCGCGTCTCGGGGTCGCGGCCGAGGTTGCCGATGAGGATCACCTTGTTGACCGATGCCATGTTCGTTAGTCCTTTTTGCTAGGTGCGGGTTGCCGGTGCGGCCGCCGATCTGAACTCTGCCATGTTCCAGGCGGCCGCGAACCAGGCGGCAATGACCGCGAGGCAGGCCCCCAGCACGGCCCCGAAGCCGGCGTGCTGCGCGAGCGCCCCGCCCGCCGCCGCGCCGAAGGAAGTGCCGAGGAACTGTACGCTGGAATACATCCCCGTGGCCGCCCCACGCGCCTCGCGCGGGGCGGCACGCGAGACGAGCGCGGGAAGCTTCGCTTCTAGAACGTTGAAGCCTGCGAAGAAGATGACCAGGGCGGCCACGATGCCGCCCACGCTGTCGATGCCGACGGCGAGCACGGCGATCGCCACGCCGACCGTGGCCACCGACACGAGGAACACGCGCCGCTCGTGCTCAGCCGCCCTTCCGACGATCGCCGGCACCATGAGCGCCACGCCGAAGAGGAGCGTCCCGAGGTACACGTACCAGTGCTGCGCACCCGGCAACCCGGCGCGGACGAGCGCGAGCGGCACCACGACGAAGAGTGCCATGAGCACGGCGTGGAGTGCGAAGATGCCGGCGTTGAGCCGGAGGAGCTCGCGGTCGCGCAGGACCGCGCCCAGGGGTACCGGCGAGCCGCGCTCCTGGCGCGGCGCCTCGGGCACGATCCACTGCACCACGGCCATCGCGGCAAGCGACAGCGCGGCCGTGAGCGCGAAGATGCCGGGCAGGCCGATACCGCCGAGCAGGAAGGGGGCGGCCACGAACGAGAGCGCGAAGGCGGCCCCGATCGAGGAGCCGATGATGGCCATCGACTTCGTGCGCTGGCTCTCACGCGTGAGGTCGGCGGAAAGCGCGATCACGGTCGCGGATATCGCGCCCGCGCCCTGGATCACGCGTCCCAGGATCATCGCCCAAGGGCTCTCGGCGAGCGCGCAGACGACGCTGCCGGAGACGAGCAGCAGCAGGCCCGCATGGATCACGGGCTTGCGGCCGTAGCGGTCGGAGAGCCAGCCGAAGGGCAGCTGCAGCAACGCCTGGGTGAGGCCGTAGGCGCCGAGGGCCACGCCCACGAGCGTGAGCGTCCAGCCGGGACGGCCCTGCGCCCAGAGCGCGAGCACCGGAAGCACCACGAACATGCCGAAGAGCCGGAGGGCGAAAACGGCGGCCAGTGAAAAGCTGGCCCGCAGCTCGCTCGGGTTCATGCGCGCCGGGGAGTTCACCGCGTCGGGGGATTGGAGCAGGGCAAGGAGGCTCATGTATATTAGCAGATCGCCTCATGGAAACGATCCGCATCCGCGGTGCGCGCACGCACAACCTGCGCAATGTCAGCCTGGACATCCCGCGCAACCGGCTCGTCGTGATCACCGGGTTGTCGGGCTCGGGCAAGTCTTCGCTCGCTTTCGATACGCTGTACGCAGAGGGTCAACGCCGGTACGTCGAGTCGCTGTCGGCGTACGCGCGCCAGTTCCTGCAGCTCATGGAAAAGCCCGACGTGGACCTGATCGAGGGCCTGTCGCCGGCGATCGCCATCGAGCAGAAGGCCACGTCGCACAACCCGCGCTCGACGGTGGGCACCGTCACCGAGATCCACGACTACCTGCGCCTGCTCTTCGCGCGCGTGGGCGACCCTTATTGCCCGGAGCATGGCGTGGCGCTCGCCGCGCAGAGCGTCTCGCAGATGGTCGATCACGTCTCCGGGCTACCCGAGGGCACGCGCGTGATGATCCTCGCCCCGCTCGTGGTCGGCCGCAAGGGCGAGCAGCTCGAGCTCTTCGACGAGCTGCGGGCGCAGGGATTCGTGCGGCTGCGCATCGACGGCGAGGTGCACGAGATCGACCGCCTCCCCAGGCTCGATCGCAACCGCAAGCACACGGTCGAGATCGTGGTGGACCGCGTGAAGGTCGAAGGCGAGCGCGATCGGCCGGGCGGCCTGCGCCAGCGCCTCGCCGAGTCGTTCGAAACGGCGCTGCGCCACGCCGACGCGCGCGCGATCGCGGTCGAGGAAGGAGGGCGCGAGCATCTGTTCTCGTCCAAGTTCGCCTGCCCGGTATGCAGCTACTCGATCCCCGAGCTGGAGCCGCGCCTCTTCTCCTTCAACAACCCGATGGGCGCGTGCCCGAAGTGCGACGGCCTGGGCGAAGTCACCTTCTTCGATCCCAAGCGCGTCGTCGCCTTCCCCCACCTGTCCCTGGCGGGCGGCGCCGTGCGCGGCTGGGACCGGCGCAACCAGTTCTACTTCTCGATGCTGGTGTCGCTCGCCCAGCACTTTGGCTTCGACGTGGACGCGCCTTTCGAGTCGCTCCCGCCGCGCGCGCAGGAGGTCGTGCTCTCGGGCTCGGGCGACGAGCGGATCGCGTTCCGCTACCCCGGGGAGAAAGGGCGCACCGCCGTGAAGGAGCACGCTTTCGAGGGAATCCTTCCGAACCTCGAACGGCGTTACCGGGAGACCGACTCGGTCGCGGTGAAGGAGGAGCTCGCCAAGTACCTCAACACTCGCGCCTGTCCCGAGTGCCGCGGCACCCGGCTGCGCGCGGAAGCGCGCCACGTTCGCGTGGCCGGACATGACATCCACGGCCTTTCCTCGATGCCGCTACGCCAGGCGCAACCCTTCTTCGAGAAACTCGAGCTGCCGGGTGCCAAGAGGGCCATCGCCGAGAAGATCGTGCGCGAGATCGCCAACCGCGTGCAGTTCCTGAACGACGTGGGCCTCGACTACCTTTCGCTCACGCGGTCGGCCGATACCCTTTCCGGGGGCGAGGCCCAGCGCATCAGGCTCGCGAGCCAGATCGGCTCCGGGCTCACGGGCGTGATGTACGTGCTCGACGAGCCCTCGATCGGCCTGCACCAGCGGGACAACGAGCGCCTCCTCGCTACCCTCAAGAACCTGCGCGACCTCGGCAACTCGGTGATCGTGGTCGAGCACGACGAGGAGGCGATCATGGCGGCCGACCATGTGATCGACATGGGGCCGGGCGCGGGAACCCATGGCGGCGAGATCGTGGCGCAGGGCACGCCCGGCGAGCTGCTGCGACACCCCGACTCGCTCACCGGCCAGTACCTCTCCGGGCGCAAGGGCATCCCGGTCCCGCCGCGGCGCCGGCGCCCGGATCCCTCGAAG
>CAMPHL010000208.1 GCA_946885905.1 uncultured Pseudomonadota bacterium
CAGTCGCTCTCGGACGCGCTCCTCGCTTTCTTCCAGGGGCGCTACGCCTCGGCCGAAAAGAGCGCGGCGGCGGCCCTCCTCGGCGACGAGACCAAGGGCGTGGCCGCGATCATCGCCGCACGCAGCGCCCATGAGCTCGGCCGCTTCAACGAGCGCGAGCGCTTCCTCGACGAGGCCAAGGGATCCGCGCCCGACGTGGACCAGGCGCGCCTCACCACCCTCGCCGACCTCCTCGTGTCGCAGGGCCGGCACGAAGAGGCCCTCGCGGTGTTGAAGGACCTCTCGGCCCGCGACTCGCGCAACCTCCGGCTGCTGCGCCTGCGCCTGCAAGCCGAGCAGTCCCTGCGCCTTTGGGATCCGGTCCTGGACACCGTCGATGCGCTGGCGCGCCTTGGCGGCATCGGGCCGGCGGAAGCGGCCACGGCGCGGCGCGCCGCGCATCTGGGAAACCTCGCACGCGATTCGCAGGACACCGAGAAGCTCACGAACTACTGGAAGCAGCTCGCCTCGGAGATACGCAACGACCCGATCGTCGCGGCCACGGCGGCGCGCTACCACCTGGCGCTCGGCAACACCGCGCCGGCGCAGTCGATCATCGAGCACGCGCTGGAACGCGAATGGAATCCCGCCCTGGTCGAGCTCTATGGCGAGGCCGCGGGCGAGGACGCGCTGCCCCAGATCGAGCGTGCCGAGAAGTGGCTGCGAACGCACGCGCGCGAGCCCGCCCTGCTGCTCGCGCTCGGCAAGCTCTGCATGCGCCAGGGCTTGTGGGGCAAGGCGCAGAGCTACATCGAGGCCTCGATCGCGCTGGAGCCCACGCACGACGGGCACATGACGCTCGCCGCCCTCATGGAGAGGATCGGCAGGCACCAGGAAGCCGTGCTGCATTTCCGCAAGAGCGCCGAGCTGGCGGGCTAGCTAGGCCGGCGCCGCACCTCACAAAGGAGCAAGCGATGCGCGAGTACTCCGCCCTCCAGATGAGCTCCATCCCGCTCGGCGCCCGGCTGGTCCAGCCCGAAGGGCCCGGGCGCGTGACGCTGGACGATCCGGCCTTCGCCGTGATGACCGACCTGCGCAACGTCCCGGCGGCCACGACCACGCCCGGCGAGCCCATCGCCCGCGCCCACGCGCAGATGATCCAGCGCGGCGTGCGCCTGCTCTTCGTGCTCGACGCCGACAAGGCGCTGCAGGGCGTGATCACCGCCACCGACCTGCTGGGCGAAAAGCCGATCCGCTTCATGCAGGAACGGGGCGTCGCGCACAGCGAGATCACCGTCGCCGACATCATGACGCCCGCCTCCATGCTCGAGGCCATTCCGATCCAGGACGTTTCGCAGATGCGCGTGGGCCATATCGTGGCGACCCACAAGGCGGTTCGGCGCCAGCACGTCATGGTGACCGAGGAGGGAGGGCGGCGCGTGCGCGGCCTCTTTTCCGCGGCGCAGGTCGCGCGCCAGCTGGGCCTGGAGCTCCAGACGATGGAGATCGCGCAGACCTTCGCCGACGTGGAAGCGGCATTGGCACGTTGATGGAAACCCTGGACGGGCCCCAGGCGCGCAAACCGGGGGCGGTGCCCGGGGATCGCCATCGCGAGGTCTACGAGGCCTTCCGCTGGGAAGTCCCGGAGCGTTTCAACGTCGCGCGCTACTGCTGCGACCGCTGGGCCACCGAGCGCCACCGGCTCGCGCTCTACTGGGAGGACGAGTCGGGCGAAACGCGCACGCTTTCGTTCTGGGACCTGCAGCAGGCCGCGAATCGGCTCGCGAACGCGTTGGGCGCGCTCGGCGTGCGGCGCGGCGACCGCGTGGCGATCGTGCTGCCGCAGCGGCCGGAAACAGTGGTTGCCTACCTCGCGGCATGGCGCATGGGCGCGGTCGCGGTTCCCCTCTCGTTCCTCTTCGGGCCCGACGCGCTCGAGTATCGCCTCGGCAACAGCGAGTCGAAGGTCGCGATCGCGGATCCGCAGACGCTCGCCAACCTCGAGCCGGTACGCTCGCGCCTGCCCGGCCTCGCGCACGTGATCGGGGTGGCGGGCGCCTGCGGCCAGGACGTGCTCGACTGGGACGAGACGCTCGCCCGGGCTTCGCGGCACTTCGACATGGTCGACACCTCCGCGAGCGATCCCTCCACCATCATCTACACGAGCGGCACCACCGGACCGCCGAAGGGCGCGCTGCTGCCGCACGCCGTGATGCTCGGAAACCTGCCGGGCTTCGAGCATTCGCACGACGGCTTCCCGCGGGAGGGCGATCTCTTCTGGACGCCGGCCGACTGGGCCTGGACCGGGGGACTCTGGGACGCGCTCATGCCCACGCTCTATCACGGCCGCGCGATCCTGGGCTTCCGCGGGCGCTTCGAGCCCGAGCGTGCCTTCGCGCTCATGGACAAGTACCAGGTGCGCAACGCCTTCCTCGTTCCCACGGCGCTCAAGCTCATGATGAAGGCGCTGCCCAAGCCGCGCGAACGCTACGACGTGCGGCTGCGCACCATCATGAGCGGCGGCGAGCCGCTCGGCGCCGCGGTGCTCCAGTGGTGCCGCGAGGAGCTGGGCGTCACGGTGAACGAGATCTTCGGGCAGACCGAGATCAACTACATCGTCGGCAACTCGCAGGAGCTCTGGCCGGTGAAGCCCGGCTCGATGGGCCGGCCCTATCCCGGCCATCGCATCGCCGTGATCGACGATGCGGGCCGGGAGCTCGGGCCCGGCGAGGTGGGCGACGTGGCCGTGCACCGCCGCTGGATCGACGGCACCCTCGATCCGATCTTCTTCCTCGGCTATTGGCGCAACGAGAAGGCCACGACCGACAAGTTCACCGGCCAGTGGTGCCGCACCGGCGACCAGGCCGCGTGGGACGAGGACGGCTACCTCTGGTTCCACGGCCGCAACGACGACATGTTCAAGACCGCGGGCTACCGCGTGGGCCCGGCCGAGATCGAGAACACGCTGGTGAAGCATGAAGCCGTGGCCGTGGCCGCGGTCATTCCGGTTCCCGACGAGACCAAGGGATCGCTCATCAAGGCCTTCGTGCTGCTGGCTCCCGGCTTCAAGCCCTCCTCGGAGCTCGAAGACTCCATCCGCGCGCACGTGAAGCGCTTGTTGGCGCCCTACCAGCAGCCCCGTTACATCGAGTTCGTGGATTCGCTGCCGATGACGACGACCGGCAAGGTCCAACGCAAGGTTCTTCGCGACCGCGAAGGTGGGAAGCTTGAAAGCAGGTAAAAGCGGGAAGCAGGGGAATCAGAGGGATCAGGGGAAAGCACGGAAATTTCGTGACTTCATTCGCCATGGCACGAAATGACACAGTGCTTTCCTCTGATCCCCCTGATTCCCCTGCTTCCCGCTTCTACCCGCTTTAGCTACTTCTTGGGATCGACCGAAGGCGTGAAAGCGTCGCAGTAGAACTCGTCTTCCGGCAGGCCCCGCTGCTCGACGAACGTCTGCTTCGCGACGTCGGTCATCGCGGGCGCACCGCAGGCGTAGACCTGGTAGCCGGAGAGGTCGGCGAAGTCGTCCAGCACCGCCTGATGCACGAATCCCGTGCGCCCCTCCCACGCGTCCTCGTCCGTCGCGTCCGAGAGCACCGGTATATAGGTGAAGTTCCCGTGGTCGCGCGCCCAGGCCTGCGGCATGTCGTGCAGGTAGAGGTCCTTGCGGGCGCGCGCGCCCCAATAGAGGACGATGGGGCGGTCCTCCCCGTGGTGGAAGAGGTGCTCGATCTGCGCCTTGATGGGCGCGAAGCCGGTGCCGCCCGCGACGAAGATGAACGGCTTGTCGTTGTCCTCGCGCAGGTAGAAGGTGCCCAGCGGTCCCTCGAAGCGCAGGATCGCGCGCTCCCGCATCTCCTCGAACACGTACTTCGAGAACGCCCCGCCGGGGGTCTTGCGCACGTGCAGCTGCAGGAACTGGTCGTCGTGCGGCGCGTTCGCCATCGAGAAGCTGCGCCGCTTGCCGTCCTTCATCAGCATGTCAATGTACTGCCCGGCCAGGAACTGGAGCCGCTCGCCGGCGGGAAGCTTGAGGGACAGGATCGCGACGTCCTCCGCGGGCTTCTCCACCTTCTCCACGCGGCAGGGAAGCGTGCGGATCGCGAGGTCCTTGGCCCCGGCGAGCTCGCGCACCTCGAACACGATGTCGGTGAGCGGGCGCGTGCAGCAGGTGAGCGCCTTGCCTGCGGCCTTCTCGGCCTCGTGCAGGGCGCGTTCCTGGTACTCCCCGTACTCGAGCCGCCCCTCGCGGAGCACGCCCTTGCATGCGCCGCAGGCGCCGTTGCGGCATCCGTAGGGAAGGCCCACGCCCTGGCGCATGGCGGCCTCGAGGACGGTCTCGCCGGGCGCAACGTGGAAGGTATGGCCGCTCGGCTCTAGCCGAACCTGGTGGCCGGTCGCGGGGGGTTCAGCCAATGAAGGGTGCTGCCTAGCGAGTGCGGCGGAATTCGCCTTCGATCAGGTTGCCGTGGACCGGCCGGCGCACGGCCGACTCGGTGACCACGCGCGGTCCCGGAAGGAGGAGGAGGGTGAGCGCGACCAGGTCCGAGACCACGCCGGGGAAGATGAGCAGCAGCCCCGCCACCACGGTACGGGCGCTGTCCGTGAGCGCCGCGATGGCGAAGCGGCCCTGCGCGAGCCCGGCCGCGAGGCGCGCGACGAGCGCGAAGCGGGCCTCCTTGATGAGGGCCATGCCGGCGCAGGCCGCGAGGACGACCCAGCCCAGCACCCACCAGCCGAGCGTCTCGCTCAGCCGCAGGAGCACCACCGCTTCGAGGAGGGGGAAACCCAGTAAGATTCCAGTCAGTAGAAGCCGCATACCTGCAATTTTCTCATCTTCGCCGCAACAACGCCCGCCAGAGTCCCGCGTGGCCGTCATCGCCGTCCTGACAAACCTACCCGACTCCGACTCCGCTTTCAATCTGGCGCGCGAGGTCGTGCGATTGAGACTCGCAGCGTGCGCGAACGTGCTGTCGCCCGCCACGTCGTTCTATCGCTGGGAAGGCCGCGACGAGCAGGCCACCGAATTCCCCGTGCTCATCAAGTCCACCCGCGAGCGCTATACCGAGCTCGAGCAAGCCATCCGCCGGCTGCACCCGTACGAGCTGCCCGAGGTCATCGCGTGGCCTATCGAGACCGGGCTGCCCGCCTACCTCGATTGGGTGGCCAAAGAGGTCGAGCCTTGACCAACACGCGGCTTTTCGTGGTGGTCGGCGTCGCCGCCATGCTGGCCGGCGCGGCACTGTGGCAGCTTGGCCGGCCCGTCCAGCGGCCCGCGGTGACGCAGGCGCCGGTTGCTGCGATCGCGCCGGCGGCGCTCTTCGCCGCAACGTTCACGGACGCGGCCGGCGACGCCTGCTTCTCGAGCTGTTCGAGCACCTGCCA
>CAMPHL010000209.1 GCA_946885905.1 uncultured Pseudomonadota bacterium
CCTCACGCCGGAGTATTTTTCCCGCATCCTGCACGACCTCGCCGCCGAGGGCCTCGTGCGCGTGGAAGGCCGCCGCATCGAGATCCTCGACGGCGACGGCCTGCGCGCCTACGGCGCGCGGGACGAGTAGCTCGTCCGCCGGACCGGGGCCGTCTTCGCCGGCGTGCCGGCAGCGCGAGCGCCGCGAGGGTTACTGGACCGTGAGCACCCAGGCCGCCAGTTTCTTCGCCTCGTCCTCGGTCACCTTGTTGGGCGGCATCGGCACCTGGCCCCACTTGCCCTGGCTGCCCTTGAGGATGCTGTTCACCATCGTCTCCCGGCCCTTGGGGTCGGCCTTGTACTTCTTCGCGACGTCGGCGTAGGCCGGCCCCACCAGCTTCTTCTTCAAGTCGTGGCAAGCCGTGCATCCCTTGGCTTTGGCCATCGCCTCGTCGGCCGCCGCCGGGACGGCGGCCGCGAGAAGGGCGATTGCGGCGCAAACAGCGGTTGCGGTTCTGGTCATTCGGTTCTCCTGGCTTCGGCGTCCATCAGTAGACGTCGTGCTGCGTGTTGTAGATGTTGAAGTGGCCGGTCGGCGTGATGAGGCGCGGATCCTTGATCACGGCCTTGAGCTTGAGCGTCTTGTCGTCGACGACCACGAGCGCCGACTGCTGGTTCTTGGCGCTCCACACGGCGAACCAGACCTCGTCGCCCGCCTTGTTGTACTCGGGCTGCACCACGCGCCCGGCGGCGTCGGCGGGGATGCCGGCCCACTCGGTGATCGGCAGCACCTTGAAGCCGGCCTTCAGGTCCTTCACGTTGAACACGGCGATCGACTTGCTCACCTTGGGATCGGGGTGCAGCGGCGTGTCGACCCAGAGGTTGTTGGACTTCGGATGGGTCTTGATGAAGAGGTTGCCGCCGCCCTGGCCGTCGATCTGGTCGCACACCTTCCACGCGTATTGCTTGTGCTTCACGGGATCGGTGCCGATGAAGCTGATCTTCTCGCTGCCCAGGTGGCCCGTGGCCCATACCGGACCGCACTTCGGGTGCACGAAGTTGGCGCCGCGCCCCGGGTGGGGGATCTTGTCCACGTCCACGAGCTTCACCAGCTTGGAGGTCTTCGCGTCCACCACCGCGATCTTGTTCGACTGGTTGGCCGCCATCAGCACGTAGCGCTTGGAGGCGTCCCAGCCGCCGTCGTGCAGGAAGCGCGCGGCGGGGATTTCGGTCACGTTGAGGTTGTCGATGTCGGTGTAGTTGACGATCAGGATCTTGCCCGTCTCCTTCACGTTCACCACGAACTCGGGCTTGTAGTGCGAGGCGGCGATGGCGGCCACGCGCGGCTCGGGGTGGTATTCCTGCGTGTCCACGGTCATGCCGCGGGTGCCGACGACCTTGAGGGGTTCCAGCGTGTCGCCCTTCATGATCACGTACTGCGGCGGCCAGTAGGAGCCCGCGATCGCGTACCTGTCCTCGTAGCCCTTGAACTTGGAGGTGTCGACCGAGCGCGCTTCCAGGCCCACGCGGATCTCGGCCACGTTGTCGGGCTTCTCCATCCACAGGTCGATCATGTTGATCTTGGCGTCGCGCCCGATCACGAAGACGTAGCGCCCCGACGCGGACACGCGCGAGATGTGCACCGCATAGCCGGTCTTCACGATCGAGATGATCTTCTTGGTGTCGCCGTCGATGAGCGCCACCTCCCCCGTGTCGCGCAGCGTGGTGGAGAAGATGTTCTCCAGGTTGTAGTTGTTCATCTTCTTCTTCGGGCGCTTGTCGAGCGGCACCAGCACCTTCCAGGTCGCCTTCATCTCCGGCATCCCGAACTCCGGCGGCTGCGGGGGCGTCTGCTGGATGTAGCGCGCCATCATGTCGACCTGTGCGTCGTTCAGCTCCCCCGAGGTGCCCCAGTTGGGCATGCCGGCGGGCGAGCCGTACTTGATGAACACCTTCAGGTACTCGCTGCCCTTGTCGACGGTGAGGTCGGGAGTGAGCGGCTTGCCGGTGGCGCCTTTCCTCAGCACGCCGTGGCAACCGGCGCAGCGCTCGAAGTAGATCTGCCGCGCGGCGCCGAACTCCGCCTCGGTCATCTTCGGCGCCTTCGGGTTCACGTCCTGGTGCATCGGCTCGTCCTTGAGCGGGGAGGAGCCGGCCTGGTAGCGGAACTCCGTGGAAGGCACGTCCTTGTGCTCGGCGTCGAGGGGTTTGGACTGCGTCGAGGCGGCCTTGGCCGGATCGTGCGGCGGGCTTTCGGTGTGCTTGCCTTGCGCCAGGGCCGAGCTTGCGGCAAAGGCGAGCGTTGCGAGCAAGAGCGGTGCGGCGCTGCGAACGGACATGGTTTCTCCAAGTCTTCTTCAGGGTGTGCTTGAAGTCTCGCCCGCGGGCGCCCCGGAG
Organism: uncultured Pseudomonadota bacterium; assembly: GCA_946885905.1. The sequence continues at coordinate 2,377 of CAMPHL010000209.1, forward strand.
GCTTTGAACTGAATCAAGGATCGGTGAACGCGGCCACATCCGCCCACGCCTAGCCGCCCGCCTTCGCATTCCGGCGCGTGACGACCATCACATCGTCGCCGTCCTAGCGCTGCACCTCGTGGCGCCATCCGGCGGCCGCGAGCAGGGCATATAAAGGAAAGGGCTCGCGCGAGAGCCGGAAGCGCAGCGGTCCCGGCGAACCCTCTATCGCGTCGAGGATGCGCACGAGCGGCTCGGGCGGATCGAGTCCGCGCAGGTCGACGGTCCGGGACATGGACCGGATGTTGTTCCCTCCCCCGGGCACTTTCCTTGAAGCAGTTCAAGGCGGCGTTGCGCCAGCGCAACGACCATGGGCGCGTTCGCAGGTGTGACCCCACAGGAGAGCCAGATGAACGAGAACACCGTCCCGGCCGACGACCTGCCCGACGACGAGCCCGTCCCCGCGATGCAGCAGCTGCTCGACAACCCGTTCGCGCTGCTCTTCATCGGGCTGGCCATGCCCACGGTCCTGTACGTGATCTGGGGCGTGATGGAAATCGTCGGCATCCCGGTGGCGAAGTAGATGAGCGCCCTCGAGCCCCCGCGCCACCGCTTGTGGTGGAAGCAGCCCCTGGACCGTGTCGAAGGCACGTGGATCGTGATCGCCTTCGTCTGGTGCCTGGTGATGTTCTTCATGATGCCGTGGTGGCACGTCTACGGTAAGCAGAACCTCGCCAACGAGGCCTACCGGTCCACCCCGGAGATGTTCCAGAAGAAGACCGACGAGATGGTGGCCAGGCACACGATCCGCGAGGAGACCGACCAGAAGATCCCGGTGGTGAAGCCGCCGCCCGGCTCCGACGTGTACCTCATCGCCAGGCTCTGGCAGTGGTGGCCGATGCTCGAGCTGCAGGCCGGGCAGACCTACCGGCTGCACCTGCAGTCGATGGACTGGCTGCACGGCTTCTCGCTCCAGCCCGAGAACATCAACATCCAGGTCCATCCCGGCTACGAGCACGTGCTCACGATCACGCCGACCACGCCGGGGACCTATTCGATCGTCTGCAACGAATACTGCGGTATCAACCATCACACGATGGTGAGCCGCCTCTACGTCGTGAAGTAGGAAGCCCGCTTCTGCGGGCTTCTTCGTGCGTCTCTCTCAGAGTCTTGGGTTTCCGATCAAAGGACCACCGCCATGGCCGTGAACCGCATGTTCCGCACCTGCCCGTCTACGGGCCTCGTCTACCACGAGCCGGCGGAGAAGCTGATCAAATGGAACGCCGTCGCCGGCGTGGTCTCGCTGCTGGTCGGCGGCGTGCTGGCGCTCCTGGTCACGCTCACCCGCTGGCCGGCGGTGCACCTGCTGCCCGCCGACTGGTTCTACCTCGTGCTCACCGCGCACGGCGTCGACATGCTGATCTTCTGGATCATCTTCTTCGAGATCGCGGTGCTCTACTTCTGCGCCGCGGTGCTGCTCAAGTGCCGCCTGGCCACCCCGCGCATCGCCTGGGCCGCGTTCTGGATGATGATCGTGGGCGCGCTGTGGAACAACTTCGCCGTGTTCCAGGGCAGCTCGAGCGTGATGTTCACCTCCTACGCGCCGATGCAGGCCCACTGGTCCTTCTACCTCTCGCTCATCATCTTCGCGGTGGGCGCGCTCATCGGCTGCTTCGTCTTCTTCGGCACGCTCGCGGTGGGCAAGGCCGAGCGCACCTACAACGGCTCGGTGCCGCTGGTCACCTTCGGCGCGCTCACCGCGGCGATCATCGCGGTCTTCACCATCGCCTCGGGCGCCATCATCCTCATCCCCACGTTCCTCTGGTCGCTGGGGCTGGTCGACTACATCGACTCGCTCATGTACAAGACGGTGTGGTGGGCCTTCGGGCACTCCTCGCAGCAGATCAACGTCTCGGCGCACGTGGCGGTCTGGTACGCGATCGCCGCGATCGTGTTCGGCGCGAAGCCGCTGTCCGAGCGGGTCTCGCGGGGCGCCTTCCTGCTCTACATCTTCTTCCTGCAGCTCGCCTCGGCCCACCACCTGCTCGCCGACCCCGGGCTCACGTCGAACTGGAAGATCTTCAACACGAGCTACGCCATGTACCTCGCGGTGCTGGCCTCGATGGTCCATGGCCTCACGGTGCCGGGCGCGATCGAGGTGGCGCAGCGCGAGAAGGGCTACAACCGGGGCCTGTTCGAGTGGTTGAGGAAGGCCCCGTGGGGCAATCCCGTGTTCTCCGGCATGTTCATCTCGCTCGTGGGCTTCGGGTTCCTGGGCGGCATCTCGGGCGTGATGATGGGCACCGAGCAGCTGAACCTCATCATCCACAACACCATCTACGTGCCCGGCCATTTCCACGCGACGGTGGTGGTGGGCACCACGCTCGCCTTCATGTCGCTCACCTACTTCCTCATCCCCACGCTCTTCAAGCGCGAGGTCGCGTTCCCGAAGCTCGCCCGGTTGCAGCCCTACCTCTTCGGCCTGGGCATGAGCGCGTTCGCGGTCTTCATGATGGGCGCGGGCACGCTCGGGGTGCCGCGCAGGCACTGGGACATCACCTTCGCCGGCAACCCGCTCGCGCACGAGTGGCCGGGCACGGCCTACCTCATGATGGGGCTTACCGCGATCGCGGGCATCGCGGCGGTGGTCGGGGGGGCGATCTACATCCTCATCGCGGTCTACTCGATCTTCCTCGGCAAGCGCATCGACGTCCCGGCCGCGGTCCACGTGCCGGTGCGCCAGGGGATGGCGCCGAGGCCTGCGCCCGTCGCGGCGATCCCCGCGGGGCATTCGGCGGTGGGCATCCGCGGCTTCGTCGCCCCGGGCACGTTCGCGATGGCGATGGTGTTCCTCTCGGCCTTCATCCTGTACTACTTCGTGAACTGGAAATACCTGTCGACGGTGTGGCCGCTGAAATGAGCGCCGCCGCGGCAGGGACGACGAGGCTGGTCTTCGACC
>CAMPHL010000210.1 GCA_946885905.1 uncultured Pseudomonadota bacterium
AAGACAACCACCTGCTCGAATTGCGGCGCTTGCTTCGGTTGCGGCGCCGAGGACCGCGACCATCCCTGCTGGTGCGCGAGCTTTCCCGCGGTGACACCTTCGACGGAACAAGCCACGTGCCTGTGCCCATCGTGCCTCGCCGCCGCCGCTACCACCACGAAATCGAGGATCGCATCGTAATGGGCAAGCGCCTGACCAAGATCTACACCCGCACCGGCGACGACGGCACCACGGGCCTGGGCGACGGCTCGCGCCTGCCCAAGGACAGCCTGCGCATCGATGCGATCGGCCTCGTCGACACGTTGAACTCGTTCATCGGGCGCGTGCTCGCCCACGAGGTCCCCGCGGATGTCCGCCGCTGCCTCGAGGACGTGCAGCACGACCTCTTCGAGCTGGGGGCGGAACTGTGCCTGCCGGGTGTCACCAAGATCGAGGAATCGCACCTCGCGCGCCTGGAGCGCGAGCTGGACGCGTTCAACGCGACGCTCCCCGGCCTGAAGGAATTCATCCTGCCTGGCGGCTCGCCCGCGTCGGCCGATGCGCATCTCGCCCGCACGGCGTGCCGCAACGCCGAGCGCGCCGTCGTGGCGTTGGGAAAGGCCGAGCCGGGCGGCGACGGCGGCCGGCGCTACCTGAACCGGCTGTCGGACCTGCTCTTCGTGCTCGCGCGCGTGATCAACCGCGCGGCGGGCAAGCCCGACGTCCTATGGCAGCAGGGCAGGAACCGGTAGCCCGCACAGTGGCACGGGCGAGCTGAAGACCTGGCGCGTGATCGACTTGGTCACGTTCACGCCATCCACCGAATACTCGAGGGTGCCGTTCTCTCCGTTGGAGAAGCGCAGGCGCATGGTGCCCACCTGCATGATGTTGGCGGGGCCGATGGGCGTGAAGGGCACCGCATTGAACGCGGGCCCGGTGGTGCGGTAGAGCTCGCCCAGGTACGAGCCGTCGGCTTGCCTGCGGCCGGCCGACATCACGAGCCACAAGCCTTGCCCGTTGGCGGCATAGGTGAAGAGCGTGGCGAAGATCACGTCGCCCTGGTGCGTGAGGTTGATCCCCCAGCCCGACTCGTTCGGGTTCCACCACAGGTCCTGGTAGTTGGTGGCGGACGCACGGCTGCCCGTGACGCTGCCGCAAGACTGCAGGGGGCCGAACACTTGCTTGGTGATCGTCTTCGAGACGTACGGGTCGCCCACCTCGTAGCCCAGCACCGGCGTGGATCCGTTGAAGTCGAGCGTGAGCGTGCCGACCTCGGTGATGTTGCCCGGCCCGATCGGCGTGAAGGGATTCGCGTTGAAGGCGGGCCCGGTGGTGCGGTAGAGCGGCCCCATGTACGTCGCCGCGCCCTGCTGGCGCGCGCCGTTGGACATCACGAGCCACATCGGCGTGCCGTTGGCGGCGTAGGTGAAGATCGTCGCGAAGGCGATGTCGCCCTGGTGGGACACGTTGATGCCCCAGCCCGATTCGGAGGGGTTCCACCAGAGCGCGGTCTGGTTGGCGGCGGCCGCCGCGGAAATCGAGGTGCCGTTGATCGCGACGTCGTCGATGCGGAACGTGGTGACGAGCGAGGCGTCGGTCGACGAGCGGAATTGCAGGCGCACCGTGCGGTTGCCGAACGCGGAGACGTCGTAGACCGGGCTTTCGACCCAGCCGCTGGTGCGGTCCAGGTTGCTGAGCGTCCCGAGCTCGGGCAGCGTCGCGCCGCTGCCGGCATCGACGATCGCGACCGTGAGCACGTCGAAGCCGATGCTGCTCGACGTTTCCTCGGTCGCTATGCGGTACCAGAACCGCAGCCGTGCCGCGCCTGCGGGGATCGCGAGCGTGGCCGTAAGCGAGTCCTCGTAGTCGTTCGCGCCGCCGAGCCACGCGTACCAGCTGCCGGAGCGCGCGAGCGAGGCGTCGTTGGTGAGGATCGAGCCGGCCGCCGGCGTTTCGGTCCACGACGAAGCGCCGGACTCGAATCCCGGGTTCCCGACCACGTTCGCGCCCAGGCCGGGCCCCGTGGAGAGGAACTGCGACACGAACGGGAAGTTGAGGTCGAAGCGCGAGTAGTAGTCGTAGAGATCGGACACCGGCGCGGAGCAGTTGACCAGCGGCCCGCCCTGCAGCGTTCCGCGGAAGCGATATCCGGCCGATCCGTTGCCCGAGAAGATGCCGGAGCCGCTGCTGCCCTGCTCGGTGAAGCCGGTCGCCGTTCCCGTCCACTGGATGCGCAATCCATTGCCGTCGGCGACCACGGATCTGCCGACGCCGGCCGCCGTGCCGAGGCTCACCTTCTTCACGTCGCCGGTAGGGTGGTGGATGCCTGTGGCCGCATCGCCCGGATCGAGCCGCGCGGAATCCCATCCCGAGAACACGGCGCCCGCCGGCGGCGTGCCGTTCAGGCGCATGAGCGTGAAGTCCTCGGTCGTGTTCGCATACAGCAGCGTGGCTCCGCCGCCGACCTGCGTATCGGAGGTGCTGAGCGCGGTGCCGCTGCATGCCGCAGTCTCGTAATTCCAACGCGTGGTGACCGAGGCCGCCTCGGAGGGTGCCGAGACGCAGTGGCCCGCGGTGGCGAAGTAGGGCGTGAACCCGCCGCTGGTCGAATTGAGCAAGGTGCCGGTGCAGAAGGCGGAACCTCCCGTCGCAGAGGTGAAAGCGATGCGTGCCACCGCGCGGCCGGCTTCGGCGAGCGCCGCGTCCGTCGAAGCGCGGCAGATGAAGTTCACCTGGCAGGGCGCCGCGACCTTCGCGATGACGTCGGCCTTCGCCGCGGCGAAGCTCACGAACAGATGCGATACGCGCGCCACGTCGAGCTCGGGCAGGGACGAGCCGCGAGGCACGAACACTTCGACCGTGGCCGTGTCCCCCTCGAGGACAGGGCTCCAGTAGGTGGCGCCCGAGCGCGCTGCCTGCGCGCCGCTGTAGGGGCCGTAGATGATGCCGTCGCCGCTGCCGGAGAAGCGAAGCTGCGCATCCGAGGGCCATGCGGGCGCCCGAAGCGCCACGCGCATCGAATCGGCCCCTTCGGAGCGGATCCGCCAGCGGGCCGCCATTCCCCCTTCGGTCGCGACCCAGGCCGCATTCGCCAGCCCCGGGACCTCGCGGCCGACGCCGACCTCGAGGCGCTTGGAATCGTTGCCGGCATTCGCGGCCCGGATCGCGTCGATCGCATCCGGGGCGACGGGACCCAGGTCGACCGCGGAGGAGCCTGCACCCGGAGCGCGGAAGACGGTCACTTGCGCGCTCTTGTGCGCCGGCATCACCGCATGGCCGATCGATTCGGCGAGCGCGAGCGTCGAGGCGCCGAAAAGCAGCGTCGCAAGCAGGAAACAACGTGGGGTTCTCATGCCGTGGATGCTACGCGCCAGGCGGGGGCGGAAGATTCGGTGGCGGAGGTTCGGGTTCCGGCGCAGGCACCCAGGAAGCGCGGCGCTTTTCGAGGAAGGCGCAAACGCCCTCGCGGCCCTCCGGCGAGGCACGCAGGCGCGCGATGCGCTCGGCGGTGTCCTGGATCAGCTCGCTCGTGACCGGGCGGCCGGCGACGGCGCGCACCAGCTCCTTCGATTCACGCTGCGCGGCCGGGCCGCACTTGAGCATCGCGTCCACGAGCTCGTTGAGCCGTGCGTCCATTCGCTCGTCGTCGGGCGCGATGTCGTGCACCAGGCCCAGGCGCCAGGCCTCGCCCGCGTCGAAGCGCTCGCCGCTCATGAAATAGCGCCGCGCCCAGCGCTCTCCGATCGCGGCGACGACGTACGGCGAGATCACGGCGGGAACGAGGCCCAGCTTCACCTCGGACAGCGCGAAGCTGGCCGCATGGGACGCAATGGCGATGTCGCAGCAAGCGACGAGGCCCACGCCGCCGCCGTATGCCGCTCCATGCACCCGGGCAATGGTGGGCTTGCGCAGGTTGTTCAGGGTGCGCATGAGCGCGCCCATCTGCATCGCATCGCGGACGTTCTCGTCCTTCGAGTAGCCCGCCATGCGCTTCATCCAGTTCAGGTCCGCGCCGGCGCAGAAAGAGGGACCGGCGCCGGCCAGCACCACCATGCGCACGGACTCGTCGGCTTCCATCGCCCGCAGCGCTTCCGTGAGCTCCTCGATGAGGGAGTCGTCGAAGGCGTTGTGGCGCTCCGGGCGGTCGAGGGTGACGAGCCCGACCGGTCCCTGGCGTTCGACGGCGATGGCGGGGGTAGCCATGGTTGCCCTACATGCGGAACACGCCGAAGCGCGTGTCCTCGATCGGTGCGTTGCAGGCGACCGCGAGCGCCAGGCCGAGCACGCGGCGCGTGTCGGCGGGGTCGATCACCCCGTCGTCCCAGAGGCGCGCCGTGGCGTAGTACGGATGCCCCTGTCGCTCGTACTGCTCGCGAATCTGCGCCTTGAACTTCTCTTCCTCGTCCTTCTGCCACGATCCCTTCTTCGCCTCGATGCCGTCGCGCTTCACCGTCGCGAGCACGGAAGCGGCCTGCTCGCCGCCCATCACGGAGATGCGTGCGTTGGGCCAGGTCCAGAGCAGGCGCGGGTTGAAGGCGCGTCCGCACATGCCGTAGTTGCCGGCGCCGAAGGATCCGCCGATGATGACGGTGAGCTTCGGCACGCGCGCGCACGAGACCGCCGTCACCATCTTGGCGCCGTCCTTGGCGATGCCGCCGGTCTCGTACTTCCTGCCCACCATGAAGCCGGTGATGTTCTGCAGGAAGACGAGCGGCGTGCCGCGCTGCGCGCAAAGCTCGATGAAGTGCGCGCCTTTCAGCGCCGACTCGGAGAAGAGGATCCCGTTGTTGGCCACGATGCCCACCGGCTGCCCGTGGATGCGGGCGAAGCCCGTGACGAGCGTGGTGCCGTACAGCGCCTTGAACTCGTGGAACTCGGATCCGTCCACCAGACGCGCGATCACCTCGCGAACGTCGAAGGGGGTCTTGGGATCCGCGGGAACGATGCCGTAGAGGTCGGAGGCGGGGTAGAGGGGGTCGGCGACGTTCGTCGCCCCGGCGTAGGCCGGGGACCCATCATCGGAGCCCGGCCCATTGCCCGCCGCGGCCGGCGCCCGGGATGACGAATGCCTGACGATCTCACGCACGATCGCCAACGCGTGCCGATCGTCATCGGCCAGGTGGTCCGTGACCCCGCTCGTGCGCGAGTGCACGTCGCCCCCGCCGAGCTCCTCCGCGCTCACCACTTCGCCGGTCGCCGCCTTCACCAGCGGCGGGCCGCCGAGGAAGATCGTGCCCTGGTTCTTCACGATGATCGACTCGTCGCACATCGCGGGCACGTAGGC